>CAZGVR010000059.1:11261-11949 GCA_964528945.1 uncultured Myxococcales bacterium | reverse complement strand
GTCCACTCCACCATGGTGGATCTGGTGGAGCAGGCCGAGGCGGACGCTGCGGCCTCCTCGGCCGCGAGCGCGTCCGAGGAGGCCCTCCTGGTCTCGCAGGTCGAGGCGTGGCTCGCGCCGGTGCCGGCTGAGGCCGCGGCGGCGGCGCCGCCCACCTTGGAGCCTGGGACGCCGGCCGTCCGGCCAGCCGGTGCCGGCAAGCACATCGAGGCGGCGATCGGGCTCAGGACCGGCTTCGTGGGCCTGGGCACTCCCGGGTCCGACATCGGCCTGGGGTCCGTGGACATCGGCCTGAGGTGGAACATCGTCCCTGCCTTCGCGCTCGAGCTGGGCGGCATGGTCTCGGTCGCGGGCAGCGACATAGTGAAGCCCGACATGGGATCCTCCTTCGACTCGGCCATCGTCCGGGCCTGGGTCCTCTGGGACTTCCTGATCCGCAGGGTCGTGCGGCTCGGCGCGGGCATGGGTGTCGGCCTCCTCCTGGCGTGGTCGAAGGGGTTCGCGCCCGACGGCTACGAGGTCAGGACCGACCAGGGAGTGGCGGCCTGGTTCGGCGGGACCCTGCAGTCCTCGTTCGCGCTCGCGCGGCACCTGTGGCTCAGGCTCGGCTTCACCCTGGGTACGACCATGCCGCAGGAGATCACGGTCCGGTTCGTCGTCGCCGCGGACGGCCTGCTGCTGCGCCAGT
>CAZGVR010000059.1:0-11251 GCA_964528945.1 uncultured Myxococcales bacterium | reverse complement strand
GGTACGGCCATGCCGCGGGGGATCACGGTCCTGTTCTCTGGAGTGAAGGCCGCGGGCTGGGGCAGGCCGCTCCTGGAGGGGTTCCTGGGGCTCGAGGCAAGGCTGCCGTGATGCGGGTCCGGGAGGGAGGAGACGCGGAAGCAGCTACAGGTAGAGGACGTCGTACGGACCGATGCCTTCCGGGTGCCTGCGCGCAAACTCTCCAAGCGCCCTTCCGATGCGGCCGAAGTCCGCGCCGGTGAACCGCGGAGAGAGGAGGATGATGCCAGCGTGCGGCTCCTGCTTCCTGATCGCGTCCCTTCCCAGGCGGACGAAGTGGCGTGCGTTGCGCGTCACGAGGCAGCGGCCCTCGTCGGCCGCGAACGCGAGCTGCTCCGCGTCCCGGATCTGGACGTTGCCCGCATCGTGCGCGCTCGTCGCGTCCACGCCTGCCGCCCTGAGCGCCGCCGCGATCCTGGGGGACAGGTCCTCGTCCAGGTAGAGCTTCACCGCCTGCCCGATCCCTCTGTCGCCCCTCGGACCGGCCTCGCCGCCAGGGCCTCGGCCCGGTTCTCGGCCACGAGCACGTCGATCTCCTCTGCGTACCTGTCCATGTAGAGCAGGGCCGCCACGATCTGCGCCTCATTAAGCCAGTCGAACCGCTTCCTGAGCGTCTTCCGATCCCCGCCGATCTCGTCCAGCACGGCCGCCACCTCCCAGACTGCGAGCCCCGTCCCCGCGATCTTCGCCTCCCTGCCTGCCGGCTCCTCGGCGAACCATATGCCCGGGACCGCGCGCATCCTGATGGCCTCGTCGAGGAGGTCCTGCGTCACCTCCGAGAACGACCTCCTCGTCCTCCTGGCGATCCTGTCCAGCTCGCCGCGCAGGTCGTCCCTCAGCCTGAGCGTCCTGGTGGTGGTGGCCATGGAGTTCCTCCTCCGGTAATACGATCGATTGCATTGTAATACATTGCAGCCGACCAGGCAACATGGCCGCGCCGCGCCACAGGTCGGACACGTCCACGGTCTGGATCGGGAGCCGCGCCGCTGCCATCACGTCTGTGTCCGCCACCAGCTTCAGGGCCGTCCCTCGCGGATCGCCGAGTGGATGTCGTCGAGGCTCATGGGCTTCGCGAGCCGTCGCCGGCTGGCTCTCGTTAGCTCAGCGAGCGCCCAGCCGTCGATCACCGAGGAGGTCACTATCGCCAGAATCTCCGCCTGCATGGACCTCCGGTTGCGCCTCGCACGGTCGCGAAGCGCCCTGACGACCTCGTCCGGGACCTTCCTCAGGGTGATCGTTCTCGTGGTGCCCATGCCCGGGATGGTAGAGTCAGGTTGACCGCGTGTAAATCTCGAACAAGCCTCGGTGTCGCCGGCCAGGCCTTGCCGCCCGGGCCGATCCACGGGCAGTTCCCCGCAGATCCCCGTTGCCCGCACCTCAGGAAGTGTCGTAGAAGATAATGCGAGGCTGCGAAGTGAAGATCGACGACGAGCGGGCCGCGGCCAGGCTGGCGCGCGCCATCATCTCCGACGTCCTCCTCTACGGCGGGCAGGCCGAGGAGCTGAACGAGGGCCGCGCCTTGTTCATGTCGCGCGTGATCGAGAGGCTCCACCCGCTCTTCGATCAGGCGCTCGCCGACCCCACGTGGTCCCCGGGCCGCGACCAGCAGCAAGCCCCGCAGGGACCGGAGCAGCCCTCCTTGCGCCGCCAGTCCGTCTTGCCGTCAACCCTCCGCAGGTCGACGCTGCCCGCCGCACCGGCCGAGGTCCCCTCTTTCGAGCGCGCCCCGCACCCCGCCGACCGCCGCGCCGGCCACGGCGGGTCCGCGTGGCCGGTCGCCTTCTTCGCGGCCGCGTTCATCGCGATTCTCCTCGCCGCGGTCCTGCTCTTCCTCGCGACCCGGCCGTCCGGCTAGCGGGGATCCGCCTACCTGCGCGCCGCGATCTCCACGTCTTCGAACATCCTGATCCGGCCGAACTCGCCGTCGTAGCCCGCCTCGCGCTTCACGCGGCAGTCGCGGAGCCGCCTCACCGCCTCGGTAAGGAGCGGCGTGCCCGCGCGCCCGATGTCCTCGAGCGGGCTCTCGGTCAGGATCCCGATCTCCGGCCCCAGCTCCGAGATCAGCTTCTCCGCCATCACGCCCACGCGCTTGGATGCAGGCCCCACGCCCTCGATCTCCCCGAGGATCGAGGGCAGGCCGACCATGTAGGTCACGAACCCGGCCGTGCCGGGCGGTATGGGCTCGTTCCTGTCCGCGAGCTGCTCCACGCGGCTCATCACGCCCACGGTCACGGGCTTGCCGCACTCCGGGCACTTGCCCTCCGCTGCCAGGGTCTCGTCCGGCGAGAGCCGCCTCCCGCAGGCCCTGTGGCCGTCCAGGTGGTACTTGCCCTCCTCCGGGAAGAACTCGATCGTGCCCACGTACCCGCGGCCGGTCCTGATCCCGGCCTCGATCGTGGCCCACGAGATCTCGCCCTCGAACGTTGTCGCCTCCCTGCCGATCATGCGCGGCGAGTGCGCGTCCGAGAACGACACCAGCCTGTAGTCGTCGAGCGAGGACACGCGCCAGTTCATGGGCGGGTCGGACGAGAGCCCGGATGGCCGGCACGTCCGGTGCGAGGTCGCCGAAGCACTCCTCGATCGAGTCGAAGCCCGATCGCGACCCCAGCACCGAGAACCACGGCGTCCACGCGTGCGCGGGCACGAGCAATGACGGGCCGCCCGCCTCCAGCACGATCGCGAGCAGGTCCCTCGAGTCCATGCCCAGGATGGGCCGTCCGTCCGACGCGAGGTTGCCTTTCGATGCCAGCCTTCCGGCGATCGCCTCGGCCTCGGCAATCCCGGGCGCGAGGATCACGTGGTGGACCTTCCGCGTCTTCCCGTCGCGCTTGTATATGGTCGAGATCTCGGCCGAGAGAACGAACGCGGGCGCGCGCCGCGCGGCCGCCGGCACGCCCTCCATGGCCGCGCGCTCGATCACGGGCCTCAGGCCGAACGTCCCGTTTCCCCTGTCCACGAGCTTCTCCCGGATCTCGGCCATCCAGCCGGGGTGCGTGAAGTCGCCGGTCCCGACCACCGCCACCCCCTTCCTGCAGGCCGCGGCCGCCATGTGCTCGAGGTCCGCGTCTCGCGAGGTGGCCCTCGAGTGCCTGGAGTGAACGTGGAGATCCGCGTGCCATCGCGTCATGATGGAACGGATTCAATCATCGACCGGCCGCCAGGGCAAGTTCCGGGACGCGGGAGGCGGTCCCGGTTTGCGCTTGTGTACATATGTGGATATACTCACAACCGGCAGCGTCGAGGAGGAATGCCGGCATGAGCAACATCCGCTGGTCCGTGGTCGTGCCCGAGGAGACCGACAGGGCGCTCCGCTCCTATCTCGCAAGGAGAGGGGGCAAGAAGGGCGACATCTCCCGCTTCATCCACGAGGCGGTCCAGGCAAGGCTCTTCGATCTCACGGTCCAGGACGTGAAGAGGCGCAACCGGGCCTGTTCCCAGAAGGAGATAATGGCGGCCATCGAAGAAGCCCTCGGCGAATAGGCCGGTGCATGCGCGTCGTCCTGGACACCGGAGTCCTCGTCGCCTCGCTCATCACCTCGGGCACGCCGCCCGACAGGATCTACAGGGCGTGGCGCCGCGGCCGGTTCGTGCTCGTCACCTCCGACTGGCAGATCGAGGAGTTCCGGCGGGTCAGCCGCTACGGGAAGCTCCAGCGGTTCCTGAGGCCCGCGGAGGCCGGGAGATTGACGAACGGCCTACGACGGAACGCCGAGGTGCTGGGGACGCTTCCGGCGGTCGATCTGTCGCCGGATCCCGATGACAACCCCGTGCTCGCCATGGCGATTGCAGGTCGTGCGGACTACCTCGTGACAGGAGACAGGCGAGGATTGCTGTCGATCGGGAAGCCGGGCAGATTCAGGATCCTGGCTGCAAGCGAATTCCTGAGTATCATTCTGAGGCACAGGTAGACCGGCCCGTTGTCCGCCCCTAACTTCCGCAGACGCCGCTCGTGGTGTTGCAACTCGTGGAGCCGCTCCAGAACTCCGCGCAGTCCGCGTTGGTCGTGCATGCCGGCAGGCAGAAGCCGGCCGGGTCCGTGGCGGTAGAGTCCCTGAAGGCCATGTCGCCGCCGTTGTACGAGCCGTCGTTCGGATAGCAGGCCTGGTCCACGGTCGGGCAGCCGTTCGAGCCGAGGGCGCCGAGCGGGGTCGAGCAGCCGGCCACGCACAGGCCGATGCACACGCCAGGCGCCACCTCGCCGGCAGACGCGGGCGCTCCGCAGATCGACTGGTCCTCGGCCAGGCTCTGGTTGCAAGAGACCGTGCAGATCGAGACGCCCATGGCCGTCCAGCATGCACCGAGGCCGAGCGGCGAGTAGCACGTGGACTCGTCGACGCAGGCCTCTCCAAGGTTCGGGGTCGTGACGTCGTTGATCACGGCCGGGAGGCACAGGCCGTCCGCGCCGATCGTGCTCGGCGAGAGCCAGCATGACCCGGGATAGGGCGAGCATGTGTACGCCCTGGTCAAGTCGTCGTCGCGGCAGGGGTTCAGCGGATCGCCGGGGCCGTGGCCGGTCTGGCAGGACGCCCAGCATGCGTAGAATGGAACGGTCGACGTGCCGAGGTTCACGCACTCGCCGCCCACGCCCACCGGGCACTCCCTGCCAGGCAGGTCGCACCGTACGAGCACGCACATGCCGCCCGGGAACCTCGCGTGCAGGCCAAGCGGGCCATCCGGGTCGGACGTGGCCTCGTCGCACTCCTCCCACGACGCGTGCTCCTCGAGGCACTCGGCCCTGGCAGGGCAATCCGAGTCGAAGGCGCAGGGCGATCCGAAGCTCGCGGACGGGTCGCCAGCGTTCGCGCACTCGAAGCTCGCCATGCAGCCGGTCCACTCGAACTCGATCGGGTCGTCGCCCTCGCACAGGTTCGAGCAGCCCGCGTCGATCGCGACCTCGGCCGGGTCGCGGGCCAGGTCACTGTCCGCGTCGCTCCAGGACTCGCAGCACTCCCGGTCGTTCGAGCACCCCGGGAGGCAGACCCCCTGGGCGGGATCGCACTTGTACCCGGCTCTGCACCCGCAGTTCCACGGCGACGATGCATCGCACGCGTCCAGGCAGGCGTACGAGAGCGAGCACGAGGCTCCCCATCCCAGGTGGACGCACCGCGATCCCGAAGGGCACGAGGACGCGACCTCCGGATCGCATCCGTCGCCGCCAGCCCCGGCGCGCGCGCACGTTCCGCCTTGCCAGGACACGTACGTCTCGCCGTCGAACACCTCGGATCTCTCGGCCAGGCATGTGTCGGCTTCCGGGCCGCAGTCGTCATGGGTCGCGCAAGGCTCACCCACGGACCCTGGCACGGGCGGCCCCGAGGACCCACATGCCGGCGGTGCTGTGCAAGCCGGAAGCTCGGCCTCCTCCCCGGCGTCCGGGTCCGACCCGTCCGGCGGCGTGTCGCCCGGGTCGTCCGGATCGGACGTGTCCGAGTCATCGACCTGGTCCCCACTTGGATCGGTGCCCGTGTCCCCGCTGCCATGCCCGTTCGAGCAGCCGCCTCCGTTTCCATAGATCAGGGCCGCGATCAGGAGGCAGATCCCGGGCAGGTGTCCCGCGCCATTCCCCGTGAATCTCGCCATTTATCGAAGCATAACATGAGCCGCTGTCCTCTGCCAGCGCGTGAAGCCGTAAGCCCTTCCGTACCGCAGGTCAGTACCTGCAGCAGTGCTTGCAGCCGTTGCCCCGGCCGTGATATCGAACGGCATGCTTCACGTCTCACGCATGGATTGTTTACCGAAACATGTCCGACCGGTATGCAGCGTCACCGCTGGAGCGCTGGCCCTCGTCCTCGCCCTTGCCGCCTGCTCGTCCAAGGGCGACGGCCGCCGCGGCCCGGACGACCTGTGCGATCCCGTTGCCCAGGACTGCCCGGACGCGAGCCAGCGCTGCATCCTCGTGCGCGAGGGCACGGACGGTCCAAGCCACACCGAGTGCTCCGGCGTCCTCGGCGACGCGGGCGATCGCGAGGCGTGCGTCCGCCCGGACGGCAACCTCGGCGAGGACACGTGCGCCGCCGGCCTCGTGTGCGTCCAGTGGGAGATGCCCGTCTCGGATCCACAGGAGCGCCACTGCCTGCAGTATTGCCACTCGGACGAGGACTGCGAGGGAGGGACCCGCTGCCAGTCGCTCGCAGCCTCGGAGTGGACGGGCGCCTGCACCATCGAGTGCGGCACGTTCGCCGGCACCTGCGGGGCAGGCGCCGGCTGCTACCTGACCTTCGACTTATGGGGCGATCCGGCCTGGTTGTGCCAGCCTGCCGGTGCCGGCCTCCCTGGCGATCCCTGCACGCTGAACACCGACTGCGCGCCGCTGCACACCTGCGCCGGGTTCCCGGACGACACGATGATCTGCGTCGCGCTGTGCAACGGCCTCAACCCGTGCGAGGCCGGCACGTGCCAGGTCCTGGGCAACACGGACGGCCAGGTCAGCTACTGCCACATCTGAGCCCGGGCCGGGGATGCGCCTTTTCGGGCCGGGCGTGCAACGTCCGGTCAGGGGAGGTAGCCGGGCGCGAAGATCGAGATCGCGAGCAGCGCGGCGCATGTCAGGAGCACGATCGCCGTGATGTCTGCAAGGCCCAGGATCGCGCAGATCCTCCCCATCCTCGCGGTCTCGGGCTTGAGCAGGAAGGCGATCCCGGCGACGAACGCCGCCGGGTAGAACATCAGGCTGAGCGCGTACCACAGGAAGGCCACCTCGGTCGGCCTGGCCACCTTGCCCGGATGCTCGCGCTCCAGCCGCTTCACGCGCATGTTGAGGAACACGACCACGAGCCCGGCCGCGACCAGCCACCCGACAGCCACGACCGTGACCGCGATCCCCATGACCACGACCGGCATGATCTCTTCCATGGCCCGAAGCGTATACATCCTGTCCCTGCCGCGCACAACGGCACCGGAGCGGCGCGCGCCGCCGCGGCGGGGCTGGAGCGTCCTTGGAAGCACGAGCCGTCCCTTCAGATCGCCGGCGCCTCGATGACGAAGAGCCGCGTGCCTGCCGATCCGTCCGGATCGCCGGGCCTGGACTCGAACGCGATCATGGTCCCGTCCGGGGACCACGACGGCGCTCCGTCGTATCCGCCCCAGCTCGTGACGCGCGCGGGCACGCCGCCCTCCACCGGGACGACGTAGATGTTGGCGTGATCGAGCTCCGAGTCCGACGAGAACACGATCATGGACCCGTCCGGCGAGAACGACGCGTCCGTCTCGTCCCCCGGCCCGTCCGTGGCCCTGTACGAGCCGGTCCCGTCCTCGTTCATGACCCAGATGTCCCAGCTGCCGCCCTCGAACCGCTGGTACAGGATCCTGCCGCCCGCGGGCGACCAGTTGGGCTGCCTGCAGTCGAGCCCGCTCGCCGTCAGCTCCACGTACCCGCCGGTCCCGTCCGCCAGCGCCTTCGTGATCACCCCGCTCCCCTCCACGTCCAGGGGGTGGCTCTCGAACACGACCCACGCGCCGTCGGGCGAGAGCGACGGCTCGTACGCCATGAGGCCGGCCCGGTCCGTGATCCGCGTCTCGTCGCCAGGCATGCCCGAGTCCGCGATCGCGAAGATCTCGTCGTGCGGCTCCCTCGACGACGAGAACGCGATCGTGTGGGTCGCCGCGCTCCAGGCCGATCCCGGGAGGTTCACGTTCGCGCTGCCGTCCTGCACGAGGATCCTGAGCGTTCCGATTCCGGGGTCCACGACCAGCAGGTCGGCCGCGCCCCTGTTGTACCCTCCCCGGAACAGCGTGCACAGGAGCAGATCGCCCTCGGGCGACCACGCCGGGTTCTGGAGGCTGACTCCAGCGTCGATCGCGATCTCCCACGCGCCGTCCGCCCGCGTCCAGTCTGGCGGCGTCTCCTCCCCGCAGCCCGCGGCGCCCGCGGCCGCGATCGCTGCGAGGGCGGCCGCGATCGCTCCCCGCATCACGAGGTCGCCTCGCTCATGCGTCTCCTCCGGGCGTCCGCGCGAGCGCGACGTCCGTCTTCCCGAAGTCGGCCCCCTTGGCGAGCAATGGCTCGCCGGTCGCCATGGACAGGGCGTAGGAGAAGCAGTCCCCGAAGTTCATGCCGGCAGCGTGCCTCCCCTTGCCATGGTCCTGGAAGCACTGCCGCGCGATCTCGGCCTGCTCGACCGTGACCGGCTCGATACCGATCCTGCCCCTGGCCACCAGGAGGTCCAGCTCCCGAAGCCCGGCGTCGCCGTACCGCGCCCCGATCGCGATCGAGGACTCTAGCCATGCGGCGGCCGAGATCAGCCTGACCGGGTCAGCCTCGATGGCGGTGGCGAACGCGAGCGCCTCGGGCTCCTGCGAAAGGATCGCGACGATCGCCGACGTGTCGATCACCATCGCCTTCCTCCACCTTCGCAGCCTTCGCTCGCCGCCCTCACGAAGGTGCCCCGTCCTTGCCGTACCCGATCACCTCGTCCGGATCGCCATCGTCGATCACCGGGAGAGCGGCGCACCTCCTTCCGATCTCCATCATGCTGTCCGAGAGCTTTACGAGCCTTCGCCTGGATCGCAGCCGCTCCAGCCGCTCCTTGAGGGATGCCAGGATGGCCTCGGTAAGCGTCTCTCCCGTCACCGATGATAGCTCTCGAGCCAGCCGATCCACGTCTGAATTCTTTATGTTGAGAGCCAATATGTACCTTTCTATATATGTATCTACATTATACAAATCAGCTTTCGGCGTCAATAGCCAGGCTTGCACTGGTCAATGCCGGACCGATGTTCCCTGCGTCCATGTGTGGCGTGTCGCGCGCCCCGGATCCGCGCTATGATCGCCTCATGACGAGGTCAATCGCGATCGCCTGGGCGGCCGTCCACCTCTCGGCCTGCTACGGGTCCAGCAAGCTCGCCGGGGACGCTTCCACAGACCCGGCGATCGATCCGCCAACCGATGCGACCGACGCGGCCGACACCGCGCCCGACGCGATCGGAGCGCCTTGCAACACGGACTCGGACTGCGCCGTGGCCCTGCACGAGGACCGCTGCTGCTCGCCCGACCCGGTCGCGCTGCCCGTGTGGGAGATCGCCGCCGACCCCTGCCTGCACACCCTCGGCGAGGAGTGGGTTGCCAACCGCGACTGCGTGCCAGCGCCGTGCGAAGCCTGCCAGCACATCACGCGCAGGTACTATGCCGCTCGCTGCGAGGCAGGGACGTGCGTGGGCGTCACGGACTTCTGCTCCCCCATGGTCTCGCCCGCGCCGGTCGCGTCGCTCGACACGTGGACCGATCCGCCGGGCGGCTGGGAGGCGTTCCGCGGCCGCGTGGTCGTGGCCTCCGGCAACCCCATGAAGGGGCCGGACTCGTGCGAGTGCTGCTTCGCCTGCGACTGCACGTGCTTCGAGAGCGAGGTCGAGTGGACGCTCGGCTGCCGCGTCTCGATCCGCGGGTCGGCCTGCGGCGTGCCCTGGGAGTGCTCGGGCACCGAGTGCGACCCCGTGTGCAGCCCGCCAGCGGACACGTGGGGGCTGTTCCTCGTCCAGGGCTACGTGGTCGACTCCGCGCTCGACGGCCTCGAGATCTGGGCCATGAACACGGTCGAGGACTGCCCGCCGCCCGGGCCGAACCCTGCCGAGGCTTCCTGCACGCCGTACGAGGGGCCCGAGGGCCAGTGCGATGACGGCCTGATCTGCTTCTTCTGGGGAGACGTGCTGGACCGCTGCATCGCGGTGTGCAGGCCGCCCGGCACCGAGTGTGCTGTCGACGCGGACTGCACGGACGGCGACGTGTGCCACCAGGGCTACTGCGTGTGGTGCTGCCCGGGCTGACCTGGAAGTCGACGGCCGGCCCGCCCACGGCCGGTCAGAGGGTCTTCGCGAAGGCGAGGACCTCGTCCGCGTGGCCGGAGACGCTGACATTGCGCCAGATCTTCCGGATGACGCCGCTCGCGTCGATCGCGAACGTGGACCTGTTGATGGAAAGCGCCGACACCCTCGAGCCCTTGGACTTCCACGCGCCATAGGCCGTGACGGCCTCGCCCTCCGGGTCGCTGAGCAGCGGGAAGTTCAGCATGTGGGCCTTCTTGAACTTGTCGTGGCTCTCCCTCGTGTCGAGGCTGATGCCCAGCACGTGCACGCCCATCTCCTCGAAGAGCTTCATGTTGTCCCTGAACGAGCACGCCTCTTTCGTGCATCCCGGCGTCTCGTCCTTGGGGTAGAAGTAGAGGATCACGGCCTTGCCGAGGAGCGCGCTCAGGGTGACCGACTCGCCGCCGTCCGACGCGAGCGTGAAGTCAGGCGCCTTGTCGCCCTCCGCGATCGCGAGCCCCTTCTTGACCATCTCCGGATCGGGCCTCGGCCCGCACGCCGCTGCCGTCAAGACCTGTGCCGCCGCCAGCGTTGCTCCGGCTATCTGCTTCATCATCGAAACCCTCCTCATCCTGGACACCCCACCGATAAGGCCGTGGCAGCCCGGCGCAACCGGTCCCCGCAACCCGGCCAGGCGACGGGCCGTGCCTCACTCCATTATGTAGCCGAGCTTCTTGAGCTGCTCCGTGACCTCGGGCGATAGCTCGGCCGCTCCCGCCCCCGCGCCCGTCGCAGGCCCGGCCGCCGGCCTGGTCTCGCGCTGGGCCCAGGCCATCCTGAGCGCGAGTAGCCTCGTGAGGATCGGATGCTCGCCCGCCTCGAGCATCTCCTCCTTGCCGCCCGACTCCTGCGTGACGATCTCCTCGTCCTCGCGCCGCACGAGCTTCCACTTCCCGACCAGGACGCCCCAGCGGCCCATCCACTGCTGCAAGAGGAGGGCGCGGTCCCCGTCCTGCGCGCCGTCCGCAATGCCCAGCAGGCTCCTGCCCGGCAGATCCCCGGGCACTGGCTGGCCGAGGGCCTCGAGGATGGTGGGCACTATGTCCACGTGCCCGGCCGGCGTGTCCACGACCCTGCCCTGCCCGCCCGGATACCTGACGATGAGCGGCACGCTCACCTGGTGCCGCCACAGTCCAGTGCCGTGTCCCACGTGGCCGTTCTCGTAGAACTCCTCGCCGTGGTCCGCGGTGTAGATGAGCAGGGCCCGGTCCTTCAGCCCGGCCGACTCCAGGGTCGCGAGGAGCCGCTTCATCATGCCGTCGTGGTAGGACGCATCCGCCCTGTAGAGGGCCCTCAGCTGATCGGTCTCGCCGCCGTTGAGCCGCTTGGCCCTGCCAGTCGTGAGATCCGTCACGAGGTTCGAGGTCTCGAGCGGCACGATCCGCTCGAGGAGCGCCTTGCCTGCCAGGAAGGCCTT
>CAZGVR010000058.1:0-11970 GCA_964528945.1 uncultured Myxococcales bacterium | reverse complement strand
GCCCGGCGACCACCAGGCTGGCGGAAGCCCTCAGATCGGTGGCCATGACCTTGGCTCCGCGCAGCTTCCTCACGCCGGTAACCGTGGCCAGGTGCCCGTGCACCGCGATCCGGGCCCCCATCCGCTCGAGCTCGGCCACGTGCATGAACCGGTTCTCGAAGACCCGCTCCTCGATCACGCTCCGGCCCCTCGCGAGGCACAGGAGCGCCATCATCTGCGCCTGCATGTCCGTGGGGAAGCCGGGGTAGGGATCCGTGCGGATGTCCACGGGAGCGATGTCCGACAGGCAGCGGACTCGCATCCCCTCCTGGCCCACGTCAATCGAAGCGCCCGCATGCTTCAGGGCCGACACCACCGCGCCGAGGTGCTCCATCTTCGCTCCCTTGAGGAGCAGGTCTCCACGGGTGATCGCGGCGGCGACCATGTATGTGCCCGCCTCGATCCTGTCCGGGATTATCGCGTGGTCCACGGGTCGCAGCGATGCCACTCCCTCGATGGTCACCGTATCCGTGCCGGCGCCGCTGATCGAAGCTCCCATCTTGTTGAGCACCGTGGCAAGCTCCTCGACCTCTGGCTCGCGCGCGGCGCCAGCCATTATCGTCCGGCCGTGCGCGAGCACCGCGGCCATCATCAGGTTCTCGGTGCCGCCCACCGTCGCGTCCCGACGCGCCGCGGAACCCCGCGCCCCCCGCGCGGGCACCGCGGCCCTCCTCAGGTCCGCGGTGCCGCCCACCGTCGGGGGGTCGAAGCGGATCTCGGCCCCCTTCAGCCCCTTCTCGGCTCTCGCCTCGATGTATCCCTCCTGCAGGTCTATGGTGGCGCCCAGGGCCTCCATGCCCATGATGTGCTGGTCGACCGGGCGAGCGCCGATCGCGCACCCGCCCGGCAGGGAGACCCTTGCGCGTCCGAACCGCGCCAGGAGCGGGCCCAGCACGAGCACCGAGGCCCTCATCTTCTTCACGTGGTCGTAGGGTGCATCGCAAGAGCGGAGGCTCGAAGTGTCCACGGAGACCACGTGCGATGGGCCGTCCGATACGACCTTGCACCCCAGGTGGGCGAGAAGGTCGCCGAGGGTCTCGATGTCCCGGAGGTCGGGAACGTTCCGGAACGTGCTCTCCCCGTCTGCGAGGAGGGCCGCCATCATTATGGGCAGGGCCGCGTTCTTGGCCCCGCTGACCTCCACAGTCCCCACCAGGGGGATCCCGCCTTCGACCCTGTAGTTCTCCATCATTTCACCTCAGGAGCAGACCCCCGACCCGATGTCGCAGACCGAGCCGGACCCGAAGATGGAGGAGCAGAACGTGTCCGAGTCGCAGGCCGGCATGCAGAACCCGGTGGGCCTCGACGACCCGGACGCGATGTAGGTGGCGCTTCCGAAGGTTGTGAGCGGAGCGCATGCGAGGTCCGTGCGGCCGCAGCCATTCGATCCGAGCGGGCTGCCCGGTCCGTCGCATCCGTCCCAGCAGTAGTTCCATCCGCAGACACCGGAGGCGACCCCGTCCGATCCAGCGCTGCCGCAGATCGCCCTGTCCTCGGCGAGGTCCTGGCTGCACCCGATCGAGCACAGCGGGACGTTCCCGAACCAGGTCAGGCACGATCCGAGCCCGAGGGGCGAGGCGCAGTCTCCATCGGCGTCGCAGTCGGCTCCCAGCCCGCCGGTGCCCGTTCCGAAGTTGCCGGTGAAGCAGTACCCGTCCTCCCCGCCGGGCGGCGCCCCGCCTATCCAGGACATCGCCGATGCGGGGAAGCACGCCTGCTGCTCGCCAGGCGTGGTCCTGCAGTCGTACCCTGGATCGGTCGGGTCCAGCCCCACGTGGCAGGGCCTCATGCAGGCGCCCGACGGGCTCGTGTAGTCGCCGACGTTCATGCACCAGCCCGCCCCGTCACCGCAGCCGCGGCCCGGGAACTGGCAGCCCATCCGTGAGCAGTATCCTCCCGGGTAGTAGTCGACGCCGGTGTCCGGGTCGTAGTAGGTCCAGCACACCCCGTCCACGGGGCACTGGTAGTCGTGCTCGCATGGGCCTCCGAACAGCGATCCGGCCGTGCCCTCGTTCACGCACTGGTAGGTGGCCATGCAGTCGGCCGTCTCCTCCGGATCGTCGCCGTCGCACCAGTTCGTACAGTCGGGCCAGCGCGTCACCTCGCTGGCCTCGCGCCCGCCGTCGCCGTCGAGGTCGACCCAGGTCTCGCAGCACTCCCGGTCGTTGGAGCATCCGGTGAAGCATACGCCGTAGCCGAGGTCGCAAGAGTATCCCATCCGGCAGCCGCACGCCCAGTCGTACGGATCCCCGGACGTGTCAACCGGCGAGCACACGTCGAAGCAGCCGTACAGGTCCGCGCCGCCGAGGCCGGTGCCGGCGTAGATGCAGTGCGAGCCGTCCGGGCACCCGTGGTGCGTCGTGGGATCGCAAGCCCCGGATCCGCCGGTCCACAGCGAGCACGACCCGTTTGGGTAGTAGGTGTACCACTCGCCGTCGTAGGGGAAGGACATCTCCTGCTGGCATGTGGCCCCCTCGAGATCGTCGCAAGCCCCATCTCCGAGGCAGGGCCTTCCCATGATCCCGTCGGCGGGCCCGGTCGGGCAGGTCGCGGCCTCCTCGCACGGTGCGACGTCGACGAGCACGTCGGTGGCGTCCGGAAGGACGTCCGTGCCCGTGTCCGCGATCGAATCGGGCACGTCCGCCCATTCCGGCACGGTGTCCGATGGCACGTCCCCGGTATCAGCCACGGTGTCGGTCACGCCGTCCGCAGCCGTGTCGGCAGGCGTGTCCGTGGCGTCGCCTCCCACTATGTCCTGGCCGCCCTGGCCGCAGGATATCAGCATCATCATCGCGAGTGTGGCGAGGCAATGTGCTGACCTCATGGCGCGCTCCTTCCGTCGAGGCGTGACGTACATCCCGACTCATAGCACATCGGGAAGGTCTCATCGACTGCGCCCAGTCCGGGCGTCATTCCACCGCTGCCGATGCCCGCCCGGTCCGGGCGGCGAGTGGTCAGCGAAGCTCCTCGCACCCGAGCTCGCCGCGATCCAGGATCCTGGCCGTCTCCTTCCGTGCTGCCTCGACGATCTCGGGACCGGCAGAGAGCCTGTGCGGCCCCGAAGGAGGCACGACAGGCGCGATCACCAGGACCTCCTTCCCCAGGGCCCTGGCCGCGTCCACGGCACGCTGTCCGGCCGGCTGTACGACGCTCAGGAGCGCGGACCTCATGCCGCCGACGAGCGTGCGCGGTGCACGGTCGGGCCGGCCGTGCCTGAGGAAGGAGACGTAGATCCGATCGACGTTCTCCATCGAGGCGAGCGGTTCTACCGGTGTTCGATCCACGATGCCGCCGTCCCAGCAAGGCCTCCCGTCCACGGTCGCCGGTCCGAACATGAACGGCAGGCTGAGAGACGCCCGGACCGCCGGGGCGAGCGGTCCGCTCGATACCGTGCGACCCCGACGCTCTGCCAGGTCGTAGACCCCTACGTGCAGGGGGACCCGGCATTCCTCGAAAGTGCCCGTCCCGAGCACGCGCCCGAGCGACTTCTCCAGCCTTCGCCCGCCCAGCAAGCCCACTGGCCCTCGCACCAGATCCATCGGGCGCGGCAGGTCTACGAAGTCCGCCAGCCTCACGCGGAGAAGTTCCTCCCGGATCTTCCCGGGATCCATCCCGGTCGCCCACATGGCGGCAACGAGCGCGCCAGCGCTGGCCCCCGAGAGCGCGACCGGCTGAATGCCTCGCTCCTCGAGGGCCATGGCGACCCCGCAGTGCGCGTAGAACCCGAAGAACCCGGAAGACATGCAAACCGCTGCGCCCATCGCACGATGGTGACAGGGTCCTTGCCCGCGAGTCCAGCGAAATCGTCCCGTGGGCTTGCCGCGCCCCGAGACCATGCCCTGGACTGGTCCCGGCGTCCGCTTGCCGGTCGATGCCGGCGCGGATACACTGCCTCTTCTCGGTTAGCCTCGGGAGCAATGCATGGATTCGATAATCTCCCTCTTGAGCGCGCTGTTCTCGCTCTTCTTCTTCTTCGTGATCGCGATAGGACCGTTCCTGCTCATCGGACTGATCCTGCTGCTCGCCGGGCTGTCGAACAGGCGGCACACGCGAGCCTGGGGGGAATTCGCGCGAGGCGCCGGCCTTGTGCTCACGCCCGGCTCCATGTTCAAGGCCCCGACCGTGGCCGGCGCATACTCGGGGTTCAGCGTGTACCTCTACACGTACGCGCAGGGTAGCGGCAAGCAGAAGACCACCTACACTTCCATGGTCGTCTACCTGCCCATGCAGAACAGGGCTCACCTCAGGATCTCGCGGGAAGGCTTCTTCACCAAGATCACGAAGGCCTTCGGAGCGCAGGACATCCAGATCGGCGATCCGGCGTTCGATCAGGCCTACATCATCAAGAGCGACACCCCGGATCTGGTGGCGCTCCTCCTCACGCCGCAGATACGCGGTGCCCTGCTCCAGGGCGACCAGAACATGAACCTGACCGTCTCGCGCGGCACGGTCTCGTACATGCAGGTGGGAGTCCTCATGGACTCCCGCAGGCTCCGCCAGATCCTCGACACCCTGGTCCTCGCCTCCCGGCGAGTCGTGGAGGTCGAGACTCCGGCCGCAGCCCAGCCGCAGCAGCCCGCCGTCCAGCCGCAGGCAGCCGCGCTCCAGCCGGTCTCGATCTGCCAGAACTGCGGGGCGGACATCAGCTGGAACGCCGGTGCGGCAAACGGCCTCGCCCGTTGCGAGTACTGCGGCAAGGAGATGAGCTTCAGGCTCGGCTCGGTCTCCATTCGCAGGAAGTGACGTGGCGGCCGGGCAGGGGTGCCTCGTCCCGGCTCCTCTCTCAGCAGTCGCAACCGGAGTGCAGGCAGGTGAGGTTCACCCTCAGGTCGTAATCACCCTCGTCGTCGAACGCCGTGGTCCCGTCCACGACTATGAAGTACCAGCCGTCCAGCGGTGCCGTGAAGCTCTGCGTATGGCTCGTGATGTACTCCTCGCACACGACCCGCGTGGTGCAGGCCGTGTCCGAGCATCCAGTGTTCTGGAACACCTTCAGCGTGAGGTCCCACCACGAGTCCGTGTAGCCGGGGCACGACCAGTCGGCATTCGTGTAGATGGAGATGGCCTCGCCCGCGAGCAGGTAGATGCGGTAGGCGTGATCCGCGCCCGCGTCCCAGCACGAATCGTCGAACCGGTTGCTCGCGTAGCAGGTCGAGTCCGAGACCTGGTAGCCGCTGCCGCCGGCCGCCACCAGCCGCCCGATCGTGCGGGCGCCCGCGCACCTGTCCCTGCTCTCGCTGCCGTTCGAGCAGGAGACGATGGGCGGTGGGCATCCGGGCGGTATGCACGTCCCGGAGGCGTCGCAGGATTCGGGCGGCGTGCACGTGCCGCACGACGTCCCGCACGCGGGATCGGTCCCGCACTCCCTTCCCGAGCAGTCCGGCACGCACGACACGCAGGTGCCCGATGATGCGCTGCAGACGAGCGGTGGAGTGCACGTGCCGCAGGACTGCCCGCAGATCGGATCCGTCCCGCACTCCATCCCTCCGCACGCGGGGTATCACACGCAATTCCCGGTGGCGATGCAGGACTCGGGCGGCGTGCAGGTCCCGCAAGAGGTGCCGCACACCGGGTCCATGCCGCACTCGCGTCCGGAGCAGTCAGGCAAGCACGCGCAGGCCCCTGCCGTGCTGCACGTCTCGGGCAGCGTGCACGATCCGCAGGAAGTCCCGCAGGCCGGATCCGGGCCGCACTCCCGCCCCGAGCAGTCCGGCGTGCACGACGAGCACGTCCCCGGCGGCCAGTCCTCGTCGATCCCCTCGTCGCAGTCGTCGTCGATGCCGTTGCAAAGCTCGGCCGGCGGCACGCAGCTCGCCGCAGTGGGCAGGGCGCACGGGAACAGGCAGACGCCGGTCCCGAAGGTGGAGCACGTCGTCTCGCACGTCAGGATCTGGCCCAGCCTGCACGGGAATCCGTCGTCCGCGGTGCCGTCGCAGTCGTCGTCCATGCCGTTGCAGGTCTCGATCCCGCCTGCCGGACAGGGCGTCTCGCAGCCGGGCTCGTCGTCCGCGTCGGCCCACGAGGGATCGCACAGCCAGCCGCAAACTCCATCCACGCAGACGCCCGTCGCGTTGAGGAAGGTATCCGGACAGGCATTCCCGCAGTACTGGCAGTTGTCCTCGTCGGTCATGAGGTCCACGCACGTCCCCAGGCAATCGGTGGTCCCCGGCGGGCAGGAGTCACCAGGCGGGTCGGGCTCCGTGTCAGTCCCCGTGTCGTCGCCGGTCTCGGCGTCCCAGGCCGCGTCCGGCTCGTTCGCGGGGTCCCACTGCGCGTCGACCGCGTCCGGCTGGGCCGTGACCGTGGCGCACCCCGCCGCTGCCAGCACCGCGCCGATCGCGATCGGGATCGGCTTGCCTGCGAGCCTCATCGACCGCCTCCGTGCTCGTGCCCCCAGTCGAGAAGTCGATTCTCGCCCTCGAGCGCCCGGATCCCGGTCACGTCCTGGCTGACCTCGAGCGTGCCGGCGTACCGGCCTTCGCCGTCGCGCACGGCGAAATAGCGGATGTGCAGGAAGCGTCCCTGCATCTGGATCCAGAACTCGGCCACGTCCTCGCGGCCGCTGCGGAACGACTCCACGATCTCCCTGACCGTGTCCACGCTCTTGGGCGGGTGGCACATCTCCACGTGCCTCCCGATCACGCCCGGGCTGCGCGGGAATATCCGATCGTTCGTATCGGAGTAGTACCTGACGTGGCCCTCGGCATCCACGAACGATATGTCTACCGGCAGGTGCGTGAGCATCAGGTTGATCTGCTCAAGCGTGAGGGCCCCGGTCCTCATCCGGAGCTGCCCGTCGCCTTCCTCCCCGCCCTGCCGCCCACCCCCGCCGCTCCGGCCCGTGGCTCCCGCGCCCTCGGCATCAGGCGGCCAGGGCGCCGCCGGCCTCGCGAACCCGTAGCCCAGCTCGTCCTCGCCGCGGCGCATCGCCGCCCATTCCTCGCTGGCTAGCTTGTCCAGCGCCAGCGGGAACAGGATCTTGTTCTCCTTGTAGACCATCTCGGAGATGGCCCTCGCCGCGCCCGCCCCCTTCTCGGCCACGGCGCCTGCGTCCCGCTCGTCGATAGCCCTGGCCAGGCCCTTCAGGGTCGCGCGGATCTCGTCGTGCACGCCCCACATGACCTGCGACGGCCCGGAGACTCCGTGCCGCTCGAGCGCCGGGAAGAGCTGGTTCTCCTTCCTCACGTAGTGGTTCTCGATCGAGGCCAGCTGGGCGAGCACGCCGCGCAGGCCCGGCTCGTGCCCGGCCATGCCGCCGCCCCGCCCCCCCGTCTCGCCGAGCCTTCCGACGAGCTCCCCGAGCCTAGCGGCGAGGCCGCCTATGATCTCGTTATCGGCCATGTACGTGTGTACCGGATGTCCGGGCGGGGCCGCGACAACATCGTCCCGGTCCAGCATGTCCCGGAACACTCCCACGTGCACGTCGCACAGACGCTGCACCTCGTCGACAGGCATCCCCTCCCTGATGAGCCTCTCCTCCATGGCCGCGATCTCGGCCGGCGCCACGTCCTTTGCGAGGGCCAGGAACCGTTTCCTGGCATCCTCGAGCGGCTCCCCGTCGTGCAGCGCCGAGATGATGCGCTTCATCTCCCCGACCTTGGCGTCGTCGACCGTTACTCTTGTATTCGGGGCTTTGCCTCTCTCCCCATCCATGTCCCCGGTCGCGCCCCCGCCGCCCGAGAGATCCGCCTCCGGCCTCTCGCCCGTCCTTCGCTGGACCTCGCCGCATATTGCATCCATGAGCGTGCCCAGCTCCACCTCGCCTATGGACGCGACCTTCTCGAGCGTGGCCATCCTCCCGAGCGTCGCTCGCATCACCTTGTTCCTGAGCAACCCGTACTTGGGGTTGTACGAGGCCAGGAAGTCCACTAGGAAGGGGAACGCTTCGATGAGGTCGTGGATCGAGGTCTTCGGCGAAAGCTTCATGGAATCCAATGGTACATCAACGGGCGTGGCTAGCATACCCGGGTGCGTGCTACGATTGGAGACCAGGGCGGGCTCGCGGACACCCGAAAGGCCCGCACAGGGGAGCGGTCATGGAAGCACGAACGATCGCCGCCGCAGCCTTCGCCATCGTGGCCGGCCTCGCGTCAGCATCCTGCAAGCAGGACGATCCCTACGCCGAGGCGCGGCAGCGCTGCGTGGACGAGATCAACGCCTACAGGGCCACGCTGGATCTCCCGCCCTACGAGAGGTGGCGGGACATGGAGTCCTGCGCTGACGAGGAGGCGAAGCACGACTCCGAGGTGGGCATCTACCACGACGCGTTCGGCTCGTGCGGGGAATATGCCCAGAACGAGTGTCCGGGCTGGTGGTCGGTCGACTCGATCATCGACGGGTGCCTTGCGGACATGTGGGCCGAGGGACCGGGCCCGTTCGAGGATCACGGCCACTTCATCAACATGAGCTCGACCTCCTACACCATGGCCGCCTGCGGGTTCCACGAGACGGGCGACGGGTCCATCTGGGCGGTGCAGAACTTCAGGTAGGAGTCACCGGCTCGGGCAGGCGATGCCTCAGGGGCTGCCCGGGTACTCGGTGTCGATGCGCGACTTCTTCTTGCCCTTCTTGCCCTTCTCGTCAGCCTTGGCCTTGCCGTCCGCGGCAGCCATGACGACCTCCAGTGCCAGGTCCGCGGCCACCGCGACGGTCCGCTCCCAGGCCTCGTGGCCCTCGGCCTCGAACCTGATGGACCTTGACCCCTCCACCACCTCGATCAGCACGGGCCTCTCCGGGTGCAGCACGCCATCGACCCACACGCTGGCGCCCTGGGGCAGCTTCCCGAGATCCACCTTCCAGTACCGAACGGCATCGACCGCTTCCATCCCGCCAGCCGAGGACCTCGTGGCCTCCGAGGGCCCGGCATCCGCCGCTGACACACCGGGCTCTCCGCTGCGGTCACTGTCCCCGAGGTGCGAGGCGATGATGGCCGTTGTACCTGCGGCCACCGCGAGCACGCCGCATGCGGCGGCCGACACCAGCAGCCACCTGCGCCTGGCCCTCGCCCTGGGCCGCGGGGGCGGCACTGAGGCAAAGCCCACCCACCCCTCGATCGAGACCGAGTCCCTCTGCTGGGGCGCCTGCTTCTCCAGTCCCGCCGCCGAAGGATTCGGCCGGATATCCTTGGGTACTGCAACGGCCCCGCTGGGCGTGCCGATCCTGCCGTTCGTCCGCGCCGACTCGGCGATCATCTCCATGATGTTCGACCTGCGCTCGTACCCGCCAGCGGGCGTCTTCACGTGCACGTGCCGCGATATCGCTCCTGGCTCCCGCCACGAGACGCTGGGCATGGGCGGATCCACCCTCACTGCCGCATCCGCGATCTCGGCCTTCTCCACTGAATCGGCCCGGCTGCCGTCGATCCTGGGCGTGGCCACCCTGAGCCTTCCCGGCACAACGTCGGTCATGCCGGTCGGGTTGTCGAGGTGGGAGACCGAGTACCTGCTCGATGCCCTGGCTGGCCCCGAGCGCCGCTCGCCCACGGCCGGGCTGCGCTCGATGCCGGACCAGTCCAGCATGGGAACGTGCTTGACGTGGGCGGCTCCGCCAGCCGCATCCACGTCCTCCTCGGCCTGCGCGTCGCTCCAGTCCCGGTAACCGCGGATCGCCTCGAAGAACTCGTCGGCAGTCGCGAACCTGCCCTCCGGGTCCCGGCTGATGGACTTCATGACCGCTGCGGAGAGCCCCTCGGGCAACTTCACGCCGTGGCTCCGGACGTCCGTGGGCTGCTCGGTCGTGATCGCGATGAGCACGTCGTTGTAGTTCTCGCCGTCGAAGGGCAGGGCACCGGTGAGCATCCTGTACAGGAGGACCCCCGCCGAGTAGAGATCCACCCTCCGATCGATCTCCTTCCTTCCCCGCGCCTGCTCCGGGGCCATGTAGCGCGGCGTGCCCACGACCGTCCCGGTTCGCGTGAGGCCCAGGTCCGCCCCTGCCGATCCCACGAGCCTGGAGACCCCGAAGTCCACGATCTTGACCTCCAGCGGCCGTCCGGGACCGCCGGTCACGCGCACGTTCTCAGGCTTGAGATCCCTGTGGATGATCCCCTGCTCGTGCACCGCTCGCAGCGCGCTCAGGATCTGAATTGCGAAGTCGATGGAGCGGTCCACGGGCAGGCTCCCGCTCGCGTCCAGGATGTCGCCCAGGTCGCGACCCGGCAGGTACTCCATGACGATGTAGCGGACGCCGTCTTCCGTCTCGCCGAGATCCATGACGTCCACGATGTGCCTGTGGCCGACCGACGCGGCCACCCGCGCCTCGTTCTCGAAGCGAACGATCGCCTGCTGCGATGCCATGACGTGAGCGCCGAGGAACTTGATGGCGAGCTTGCGGCCGATGCGGAGGTGGCTCGCCTCGTACACCACGCCCATGCCGCCCATCCCGATCAGGGGCCCGACCTCGTACTTCCCGTCGATGGTCTCCCCCGTCATCCTGTACACCTTCTCGACGTGCAGCCCGGAGGAGGGGCAGCGCTGCACGAACATCGGGTGCTCGTTCTCGCAGTGCGGGCACACGAACGACCCGGTCAGGAACCTGCCGCTGCTTCCGCGCATCGGATCCTCTTCCTCTTCGATGAAGCGATTCATGGCGGGCGGGTCAAGCAAGGCCCGTGCCGCCAGCGCCTTACCCGTAACCTGCGGTAAAGCCGACGTCCGGGTCCTGGGCAGCCCCGGGTCCCTGCGGGCAAAGCTCACAGGTGTGCAGAAAGGGTCACACGATCATATCCTGGCGATTCCCAGGAACATTGCGTGCAAGGCCGTGCACAGGACCACGAACACCGCCCTGGCCCGCTCGGGCCGCAAGCCCGCCAGGCCGTACCCGATGGCGGACTCCTCGCACCTCCCCACGCAGTCGCCGCACAGAGTGCACGAGCTTGCCGGTCTCCTCCGCTCGATGTCGGCCTTGCCCAGGGCGTCGTACCTGCACGCGAGCCTGCAGAGCCCGCAATCCGTGCAGGACTTGCCTATGCGGATCCTGAATGGGCTCGCCCTTCCCAGCACGGTCGCAAGCGCCCCGATCGGGCACCAGGTCGTGCAGTGCGTCATGCTTCCCGTCGCCCTCGACCATGTCAGCATGATCCCGACCCCTGCGAGCCCGAACAGCCCGGCCGCGGCCGCGGCCCACTCCGGCGGGACGCGGGCGATCCTCGCGGCGACCGCAGATCCGGCGATCGCCCCGAGCATGCCTGCCTGCATCCAGCGCCGCCACGCCGGCATCCTCCCGGGCTTCTTGCGCGTCCTCGAGGCCGCGTCGTCCCAGGCGCCGAGGTAGCACAGGTGGCTGCACCAGGCCGGCCCGACCATGAGCACCGTGACCGCGAACAGCACCGGCATGAAGAAGTGCCCGCCCCTGTAGAGCGGCCCGGCCACGATCAGCGCGGGCACTGGCAGGTGGAGCTTCCCTGTCATCAGGAACACGGTCGACCCTGCCAGGCCGAGCAGCAGTTGGCCGAAGAAGGCCGCTGAGAACACCCTCCAGATCCACACGCGGACGCGGGCCGACCTCGCCGGGTTCATCATCAGGCGCGCGATCGCGAACGCGTACACGGAGAGCGCGGCCACCTCGGCCCACCCCAGGCCGGGCACGAACCGCTCGGCCATGAGCATGGGCCGCTCGACCAGGGCCTGCACCAGGGCGAGGCCCACGCCGGTGAGGGCCGCGGCCGAGACCCCGGCGATTTCCCTGTCGAGTCTCCTCATCTAGGGGCACCCTACCAGATCACCGGCGCGCGACGAACACTCCCACGCCCTCCGGCGTGGACGCGGCAAACGCGACGGCCCCCTGGTCGCCGATGTCGGGGTCGAACATCAGCGACCACGTTTCCTCGAGCGCGATCACGGACGTGCCGCCGCCCGAGATCACCACGATGCGGCGCGCCCCGCCCACGTACTCGACGTAGAGGAGGTCTCCGGCGTCGTTCAGCGCGGGCTC
>CAZGVR010000057.1:9881-12037 GCA_964528945.1 uncultured Myxococcales bacterium | reverse complement strand
GTTGTCCCACGCGCCGCCCGCGTTCGCCATGAACACCGCCAGCACCACGCCCACGAGCGTGGCCCCGGCCAGGAAGCCGCAGAGCGCATCGGGGCCGATGAAGACGCCGACGATGACCGGCGCGACCACCGCGCTCACCCCCGGGACGATCATCCGGCGAAGGGCTGCCGCCGTGGAGATGTCCACGCAGCGGACCGTGTCCGGCTTGGCGGTTCCTTCCATGAGGCCCTTGATCTCGCGGAACTGCCGGCGGATCTCCACGACCATCTCCTCGGCGGCCTTTCCGACCGCGGTCATGGTGAGGGCCGCGATCAGGAACGGCAGCAGGCCGCCCAGTAGCAGGCCGGTCACGACCTTCGCGTTCACGAGGCTGGTCTCGAAGACGTAGCCCTGCAGGTAGCCGGAGGCCTGCCACTTCTCGATGAGCGGCTGCACCGAGCTCACGTAGGCCGCGAAGAGCGCGAGCGCCGTGAGGGCCGCGGACCCGATGGCGAAGCCCTTGCCGATCGCGGCCGTGGTGTTGCCGAGGGCGTCGAGCCCGTCAGTGATCTTGCGCGTCGCCGGGCCGAGCTCGGCCATCTCGGTGATGCCGCCCGCGTTGTCCGCGATCGGCCCGTAGCTGTCCACGCTCATGACCATGGCGACCGTGCCGAGCATCCCGACCGCGGCGATGGCGATGCCGTAGAGCCCGCACACGAGGAAGGCCGCCAGGCTCGCCAGGGCGATCGTCACGACCGGCAGGACCACGCTCTCCATCCCGACCGCGAGGCCGTGGATGATGTTCGTGGCGGCCCCGGTCCTCGAGGCCTCGGCCACGCGCACGACCGGCTTGTGGGCAGTGTAGTACTCCGTGAACTGGCCGATGAGCACGCCTGACACGATGCCCACGCACACCGCCCAGAAGACGCTCAGCTTGCCGGCCTTCATGCCCAGGATCGAGAGCTCGTCCACGGACAGGCCCGACATGGCCCACATCACGAGCCCGAACGTGCCGATGATGAAGAAGATGGCCGCGAGGTACATGGACCAGTTGAGCGCCTGGCCCGGGTTCATCTTCTTGAGGACCTTCATGAGGGCGATCGCGGCCAGGGAGGCCACGAAGCCAACGCCGCAGATGACGAGCGGAAGGGCCACGAGCAGGTTGTTCATGGTCTCGAACCTGGCGCCGAGCTTCTCGGCCACGCCGGGCAGGGCCATCATGGATGCGCCGATCGCGACGGTGGCCACGATCGATCCCACGAAGGACTCGAACAGGTCCGCGCCCATGCCCGCGATGTCGCCGACGTTGTCGCCGACGTTGTCCGCGATGACGCCCGGGTTGCGCGGATCGTCCTCCGGGATCCCGGCCTCTATCTTGCCGACCAGATCGGAGCCCACGTCCGCGGCCTTGGTGTAGATGCCGCCGCCGACGCGCGCGAACAGCGCGACCGAGCTCGCGCCCATGGCAAAGCCCGAGATCACGTCTATCTGGCTCTTCCAGAAGAAGAAGAACACGCCGCCCAGCCCGAGCAGGGCGAGGCTGGCCACGGTGATGCCCATGACCGAGCCGCCGAAGAAGGCGACGTCGAGAGCCTCGGCCTGGCCGAACTTGTCGGCGGCGGCCGCGGTCCTGGCGTTGGCGCGCGTGGCGCTCTTCATGCCTATGAACCCGGCCGAGAGCGACATGGTCGCGCCCAGGACGAAGGAGAGGGCGGTCTGCCAGTTCACGACCTGGCCCTCGCGCTTGAGGCCGAACATGAGGATCACGAACATGCACGCCATGAAGATGCCGATGATCCTGTACTCGCGGCTCAGGAAAGCCATGGCGCCGTCGTGGATCGTGTTCGACAGCTCCCGCATCTTCTCGTTGCCGACCGGCTTCCTGATCACGTACTGGTAGATGCCGTACACCACCAGCATCCCGACCACCCCGAGCGCTGGCACTCCGATCAACCATGGATCCGTGAACATCGCTCTCCTCCTTGGCCATGCCGTTCCATCTTCGGGCAGACTTGCCCGAAGATGCTGTCCGGCTACTCGTAGTTGCTGCTACGATAAAACCAGGGTTTCTGTCAACAGATATCGTCATTAAGCAATTGCTAATACATTTACCGGGCGGATCCACGTTGACTGGGAAGCCGCCGTTCTGATAGCGTCGGCCTCCGCATCGAGGAGGG
>CAZGVR010000057.1:6924-9871 GCA_964528945.1 uncultured Myxococcales bacterium | reverse complement strand
AGCCATGAAGTGCCCCAGGGACCATTCGGAGATGAGCACCGGACGCCACGACGCCGGCTTCGAGATCGACACGTGCCCGACCTGCTCGGGCGTGTGGCTGGACAAGGGCGAGCTCGAGGCGGTCAAGGACAAGGTCGAGCACGACTTCGCGCCCGGCAAGATGGAGAAGCCGAAGAACTTCGACTTCTCGTTCTCGCGCAAGATGCAGGGCGGCCAGGGAGCGGTCGAGTGCCCGCGCTGCGGGGCGCGGATGGACGTCAAGGAGTACGCGGGCTGGTCCGAGATCCTGATGGACGTCTGCCCCAAGGGATGCGGCCTGTGGCTCGACAGGAACGAGCTCAAGGCAATGGAGGTCTTCTTCGAGCAGAACCTCGCGAGGTCGGGCAAGGAGTCCGGCCAGGAGGCTGCCATGTGGTCCTCCCTCGTGGACCTGTTCGGCGGCTAGCACGCCCGGGCCAGGACCCCTGGCCCGGCACACCCGAAGCTCTCAGTCGATCTTCTCTGCCGGATGCTCGTGGCGGTGCATCTCGGCCGGCATCTTTCCCGTGATCCACGACGGGTTCATGGGGTAGACCCTGGGGCTGAACACGGTCGAGTACATGTGCCAGATCAGGATCGCCAGGGCGGCGAGCCACGCCTCGTAGTAGTGGATGACCAGCATCACGTCGAGCACGCCCTTGGGGAACCACTGCGCCACCAGATTATCGAACCACAGCATCAGCCCGGTCGCGATCATGGCGACCGAGCCCCAGACCAGAGCCCAGTACTCTGCCTTCTCCACGTAGCCGAACCTGCCGAACGCGGGCGGCTCCTCGAGCATGCCCAGGTTGAACCCGACCATCTGCAGGGCCTGCCTCGCGTCATGTAGCGATGGCAGCATGTCGCGGATGAAGCGGCGGCCCCTCGGCGTGAGGAGGTAGCCGAGGTGGAAGACGACGGTCGCCATGAACAGTGCCGCCGATACGCGGTGGATCACCCCGCGCAGGGGGAACCCCCCGTCCCACCCGAACAGGATCATCACCCACCACGCCCTCGAGAACCGGAGCGAGAACCCGGTGAGGACGAGGGTGATGAAGGTGACGGCGAGGAGCGTGTGCTGCACGACCTCGATGGGCTTCATCCTGGTCACGCCTCGACGCCTGACGAGGTCCACGATCTGGCGCCCCAGGTCCAGCAGCCAGTGAACTATCATACCTCCTATGATGATGGCGATCAGCCAGACGTAGATCGTCCTCACGATCCCCGCGACCGGCGTCTGCGAGACCCCTGGCGTGCCGTGGATGGGCGCCGTGGCCATGGCCGTCGAGATGCCGGGGTGGCAGTGGCCGCAGGTCGTCTTGAGGTTCCTGGGATGGATCGAGGATCGCGAGTTCGTGTGGGGCAGGATCAGGTGGGCGCCGTGGCACGAGGCGCAGTTCGCGACCGACACGTCGCCGGCCCTGCTCTTGAGCCCGTGGTACGTGTCGATGAAGCTCTGCAGCCTCCCGGTCGGTATGCCGTACTTCTCGTTGAGCCTGGCCGAGTCGTGGCACGGAGTGCACGTGGCCTCGGCCAGCCTGGTCGGGGAGACGGCGGCGCGGGGATCGTCGGTCTTCAGGATGCCGTGCTCGCCGTGGCAGTTGGTGCAGACGGGCGCGTCGGTCTCGCCGCGCCTGGCGAGCTGGCCGTGGATCCCCTCCCAGTACTCCTTCGCGATCTCCTCGTGGCACTTGCCGCAGGTCTTCGGGATGTTGAAGTGGTTGATCGACGACTCGGGATCCGAGGGCGGCAGGATGCGGTGGGCCGTGCCGTTCGAGGAGTGGCAGTCGTTGCAGAGCGCCACCTTCGTCGATCCGTTCAGGGCCGCCACTCCGTGGATGCTGGACTCGTACACGTCGACAGCGTCGTCGTAGAGGATGTCGTGCTTCGCGACCATGTCCACGTCCTGGTGGCACTTGCCGCAGGTGAACGGGAGGTTGTGCGGGTACACCATGGACTTGGGGTCGGACGATCCCAGGATGTCGTGCGTGCCGTGGCAGTCGTGGCACCCGGGGATGTCCCCGCCGTTCTTCACCTCCAGGCGGGCGTGCCACTCGTACACCTTCACCACGTCGTCGTGGCACATGCCGCAGTCCACTGCAGGCATGTCCTCGGCATGCGGGATCTGCTCCACGGTCACGTGGCAGTCCAGGCAGCCCATGTCCTCGTGCGACGACCCGGAGATCAGGGCGTGGTGGCTCTCGGACTTGCCTTCGGCCTTGTCGTGGCAGTCCTTGCACGTGTCGCCGGTCACGTCGCCCGCGATCGCGCCGCTGCCGTCGAAGGCAAGGGCGGCCACCGCGACCGCGATCGGCAGGATCGCGACCGCACGTCCCCTGGTGACGTGATTCCAGCCTCCATGGATCGTCATCCGGCTCTCCAGTCTACCACCCCTGAAGCGGGCCAAGGTGACCCCCAGCGTGACGTTTCGACCCGCCCATGGCTCCGGAGCCCTTATGCCGTAACCATCCCAATAAACACGTGATCAACGCTATTTACGGTCTTGTTGTCAGTTGTTCGCATTCTTCAGCACTTGCTTAAAAGCAAACTCCGTTCCAGCCTGGTGCAGGCGCCTTGCTGCAAGTCGGCCATCGATGGCAAGTGGGCTGTCGATGCAGTACGGGAATGAGATTGCGGCGAGCGGCCCCTAGCGCCGGTCGTTCCTGCCCAGATGCCTGGCAAGCACCGATGCCCTCTCCGCGGCGGCCCGTATCTCTTCCACGTCCGAACGCGCCGGGCTACCCTGCGGAAGCGCCAGGAGGACCAGGTCTGCGTATCCCACGATGGTCGAGATCTTGTTGCCCAGATCGTGGGCGATGTCGGCCCCGGCCAGGTCCGATGCCTCGAGCCGAGCGTGCTCCGGACGCCTCGATCGCGCGGCGCCATGCGAGGCGGCGAGCTCGGTCGCCAGGTGGAAGGACCTGTGCAG
>CAZGVR010000057.1:5412-6914 GCA_964528945.1 uncultured Myxococcales bacterium | reverse complement strand
GGCGATGGGCACGACCGAGACCATGTAGCGGCCCGAGGCGGACTGCATGGGCATCTCCCTGGTCTCGAGCCGGCCCGAGAGGAACGTCATGGCGAACGGGCACCCGGAGGGCGGCTCGTCCGTGCCGTGGTAGACCTCGTGGCACCGCCTGCCCACGATCTCGGCCTCTGGCCTGCGCGCCGCCTCCACGGCCTTCCTGTTCACGGCAAGGACAACCTGGTGGGAGTCCATGATCCAGGCCGGCTGGCCCACGGACTCGAAGATGGTCTCCAGTGAGAAACCGAGATCTGAAAGCCCCATCCGTACACCCCGCTTGGTAACCGACAAGGAAACTATTTGGAAAACCGACCGGCGTCAAGGATCGATCGCGGCGGTTTCTTGCCGCGGGCGTGGCCCCGTGATTGAATGCCGCCACGGAGGTGCAGCGATGACGAAGCAGCGCATGGACCGGGCGTCGCTCCTGGTCCAGCAGGCGAGCGCTCTCGCGCTCGTGATGGCGGCGGTTCCCGCGCTCGCGACCTCGTGCTTCGCGGAGACCACGCCCGACTGCCCGGGCGGGGTGTGCGCGCCCTGCACTGCAGGGGACTGCAACCTGGGCTGCGACGAGGGGAGCTGCAACCTCGACTGCGCCGGGACGAGCACGTGCTCCCTCGACTGCGAAGGCGGCCACTGCGTGCACGAGTGCACGACGGACGCGACCTGCTCGCTCGCGTGCGGGGGCGGATCCTGCGAGCAGTCATGCTCAGGGGACACGCACTGCAACCTGGATTGCCAGGCAGGCTCGTGCCAGCAGACGTGCTCGGGCTCGGCGGCGTGCACGACCGCCTGCGGATCGGACTGCGAGATCACGTGCTCGGACGACGGGCCGTGCACGTCATTCTGCGGCGAGGGCTGCAGCATGAGCTGCGCCGGCACCAGGGAATGCGATCTCGAGTGCGAGGGCGGGTGCGCCATGACGTGCTCGACCACCTCGTCCTCCGGATGCCTCTTGAGGTGCGGCGGAGCCGGCTGCACGCTGTCGTGCTCCACGGACACGGTGGACTGCGGCTCGGGCGTCCTGGTCTGCGGCCGCCCCTGCCCTGCCTGACACCGCCCCGTCAAGAAATTCACGCGGGGCCGCAGCCGGCCCTGGCGCTTGCAACCTCGGATGGCCGGGGGCACACTGCGACCTCATGAAGAAACCGAACCTGGCCGCGATGGCGGCCCTGCTGGGGGCGATGCTCGTGTCGGGCACGGGCGAGGGACGGGCCGGCGCCGCCGGATCGCCGGGGGTCGAGGACGGGCTGGCCTCTCTGGGAGCATTCCTCGGAACCGACCCCGTGGCGGTGTTCGAGGCAGGCATGGAGCACCCGGCCGTGGTCCACGGGTTCTCGACGCCGCCGCTGGGCGCGAGCCCGGAGATCGCGGCCGTGGAGTTCGCGATCGCGTGGCCGCTCCCCGTGGGATCGCCGGATCAGGCGGCAGGGCCCGCCGGCGATACGTAAAGCGCGGCTTCGGCAGTC
>CAZGVR010000057.1:1278-5402 GCA_964528945.1 uncultured Myxococcales bacterium | reverse complement strand
GGGCCTGCCCGTGTTCGGGCGCGAGGCGGCCGTGCGCGTGGAGCCGGACGGGAGCGTCTCGGGGTTCTCGTCCAACCTGGCCGACATTCCCTGCACGCTGTCGGCGATCCCGTCTCTCACTGCGGACGCGGCAGCGTCCGCGGCCATGCTCGCCGTGGGGTTCCCGGCGCGCGCCGAGCGGGCCGAGCTGGGGTTCTGGCCGGTCCAGGACGGCGCGCGCCTGGCCTGGCAGATCCTGCTGCGCGGTCCATCTCCGCACGTCGCGGCCTACGTGGTCGTGGACGCGGAGACCGGGGCCGCGATCGCCATCGGCTCGCCAATAAGGTCGGCTCTGGGGCGGGTGTTCCTCGTGAACCCGATCCAGGATTCCTGGACCACCACAGAGGTGGAGATGATGCGCCTCCTGGGCGACGGCACGACCCTCACTGGCGAGAACACGGCCGCGTGGCAGTACTCGACCGACGGGACCCACACGCAGACCGCGCTTCCCGACGTGTCCGGCAACTTCTTCTACGATCCGGCGACCGCGGCGAGCGAGCCGGTCTTCGACGACCCGTTCGCGCAGGTGAACGCCTACTACCAGGTGGACTTCATCAGCGAGCGGTACCAGACCGAGCTGGGGTACGTGCAGGATCGCGGCCCGATCCCCGTGTACGTGAACTACGTCGAGAACCCGGGCGAGCCGTACGTCAACGCCTTCTACGACCCCGAGGCCTGGACCATCAGCCTGGGGCAGGCGGACACGGGCGACTTCGCGTACGACGCGGACACCATCTACCACGAGTTCATGCACTCGGTGACCGACTCGGTCGCCCACCTGCTCTACATGGGGGCAGACATCTACGGCATGTTCGTGTTCCCGGGCGGGCTGAGCGAGGGGCTGTCCGACGTCATGGCGGTCGCGATCACGGGCGACCCGGACATGGGCGAGTACATCATAGGCCGCAACCTGGTGAACGATCGCACGTGCCCGGACGACATCGCGGGCGAGTCGCACTACGACGGCGAGATCATAGGCGGCGCGTGCTGGGAGATCCACGAGCTGGTGGGCGGGCCGGACCTCGAGCGCCTGGCGTACGGGGCCGTCACCATGCTCACGCCGACCGCTTCCTACGCCCAGTTCGCGGCCGGCATGATGACCACGGCCGAGGCCATGGAGACGGATGGCGACCTCACTGCAGACGAGGTGGACGGGATCGCCGCGATCCTCGCGGACCGGGGCATAGACACGTGCGAGCGCGTCATGAGCCTGGACGGCGGCGAGACGTACACGGTCGCGGCCATGGGCATGATCTCGATGGGATCCTGCGACATGATGGACTTCGCGCTGGCCGCCGGCTACTCGTTCCCGCCGTCCTTCCAGTGGTCCATAGAGGTGCCGCCCGGCGCGACCAGCCTGACGATAGACGCGCAGGTGACCGCACTCGGCCCAGGAGACAGGTACGTCTGGGTCAACCTGAGGGCCGGGAACTACGTGCAGTACGAGATGGTCGAGATCTTCCCAGGGTACACGCTGCCGGTCAAGCTGGACGTCGCGGACGCGACCTTCGCGGATCCTGCCGGCCCGATCACGCTCACCGCGCTCACCGATCCCGCGCTGGAGACGGACCAGACCTACTACATCACGGTCAACTACCTGGGCTGCCCGTCCGCGAGCGTATCGATCTCCGCCGACGTGGGCTTCGACCCGATCGCGGTGGAGGAGGAGCCGGAGCCGGAGCCCGAGGCCGTGGAGGAGGAGCCGGAGCCCGAGCCAGAGCCGGACGCGGACGACGCATCCACCGAGCCGGACGCCGGCGGGATCACCACCCGCGGCGGCGGGTGCGGCTGCGCCATGGCGAGCTGACCGCCCCCTCGCTCGGAGCCACCCGCGATTCCGTAGCACCTTCAAGCGTCTCGACGGCTGCAGGCCCCGTATCGTGAGGGTCTTTTCGGGCTTTTCAGGGCCTTTGGCGGTATTTCACCGCGCTGGAACGATCGTGAAGGCGGGACGGGACGGGCGAAACCCGACGCGCCGCAGCTGCCCGGCCGGGATCGTGAATTTGATTAGGGCGATAATCGGAAGGGGTACTATGATTTCCAGGTTGACCAGGGATCGACAAGGCGGGGAGGCGGGCATCGGAGTCACTGTCCGGATGCGTGCGTGCGCGTGGCAGGGCTCGGGCAGGGACCGCCCTGCGCCCGGCCATTTCTTCCGCCTTACGTGCCAGTCGGACAAGTAAAACTGGAAATCCTTTCGATCATAGCCCAATCAATTCCAGCATCCCCTGGTGCCTTGCTCGCCATGCTCGTGCCCCGACCCGTCCTTGCCACCGCCTCGGTGGAATTCGATCCCCTTTGAGGACGCGATATCGCGGGAAACGTGCATTGCAGGCGGCCACCAGCGACCAGGGACGCCCGCTCGTCGGCGGGAACCGCAACGGCGCGGATCGCCCCCCTCGCGGGCACCATTGACCGCGCCGGGACGGCGGTGTAGGATCTTGTTGAAAGATTCAACAAGGTGAGACATGGCCACGGTCAACTTCAGCGTGCCAGACAGGGTCAAGCGGGCCTTCGACAGGACCTTCGGCGGCAGGAACAAGAGCGCCATCGTCGCGGGGCTCATGATGGAGGCCGTGGAGAGGCACAGGGCCGCCCGGCGCCGCGAGATCGCCATCGACTCCATCCTCGCGCGCAGGCGCGGCAAGAGGCCGGCGAGCCAGGCGCGCGTGCGCGCGGCCAGGGAGGCCGGCAGGCCTTGAGCCCGGTCACGGTGGACGCGAGCGTCGTCGTCAAGTGGTTCGTGCCAGAGCGCGGCGAGGCGGACGCGGAAAGGGCGATGGAGCTGCTCGCGGGAATCCGGCGCGGCGAGGTACGGGCGGTCCAGCCCCCGCACTGGATCGCGGAGGTGACGGCGGTGCTGGCGCGCCTGAGCCCGGACACGGCGCTCCGCGACGCGGCCGATCTCCTCGATCTGGGCTTCGGGATCCTCGACTCCCCGGAAGTGTACCTCGAGGCGTGCAGGATCGCCCTCGATCTGCAGGGTCACGTCTTCGACACTCTCTACCATGCCGTGGCCCTCGGGACCGAGGGCGGGATCCTGGTCACGGCGGACGAGCGGTACCATCGCAGGGCGCGGGGGCTGGGCTCCATCGTCCTCCTGTCGAGATGGAGCCCGTAGAGGCCCCGGGGATCCGGCGCCGGGCCCGGGGCAACCCCACTCAGACCAGCATCTTGCCCGTGGTCGAGGCCGCGAGCTGGCCGTGCTTCACGCCCTTCATGGCGAACAGCGCGTCCGCGAGCGCGCGGATCTCGCGCGGCCGCCCCCGCACCACCAGCACCTCGAGGCAGTTCACGTGATCCAGGTGCACGTGCAGCGTGGACACGATGTGCGCGTGGCGATCGTGCTGGATCTCGGTCATGCGCGCCTGAAGCTCGCGCACGTGGTGATCGTAGAGGATCGTGATGGTGCCCACGACCTCCCGCGTGCCCGCTGCCCACTCCTCCTCGACCAGGCGATCGCGGATCAGGTCCCGCAGCGCCTCGGACCTGTTCCTGTAGCCCTTCTTCCCGAGGAGCGCGTCGAACGACCCGAGCAGCCTGTCCTCGATCGAGACGCCGAACCTGACCAGCGATCCCGCTTCGGGATCCCTCTTCCTTGCCATGGATTCGCTATACGCCCGGGCCGCGGTCGTTGGCAAGCGGATGCCCCCTCGGGGCGGATCGAAACCGGTGCGCCCCGCAGCCATCGGCCGGATCACGTCATGCGTCGCAGGTCCTCGCTGCAAGGCCCAGGAACAGGACGAGCCCCTCGTCCACCGAGTCCATCTCCGCCTTCGTGAGCGTTCCGTAGACTCGCGAGACCCGTCTCTTGTCTATCGATCGCACGTGGTCCACCAGGGCGTGCGAGGTACCCAGCAACCCGCTGGCCCCTGGCCCTAGGGCCGGGTAGAGGGCGCCTTCGCCCGGGGTCCTCGTTATCGGCACCACTCCGATCAGCGGGAACCTCTGGTGGTCGTTCACCTCGGGATCGCTCACGACCACGCAGGGTCTCACCCCGCGCTGCTCGTGCCCCCGCGTGGGGTCCAGGTCGACGATGACCACGGATCCTCGGGGCAGCCTCATCCCCGGCTCCCCGCTCGAGC
>CAZGVR010000057.1:0-1268 GCA_964528945.1 uncultured Myxococcales bacterium | reverse complement strand
GGCTCCGTCCCCTGACCCATCCCGTACCGGGAACCCACCGCACCGGACTTCCTGCGCTCCGACCGACGATGGCCGATGCATCCTCGTCCGGCAAGGTCGTCGCCCACGCGGCAATGTCGTCGTCCCCTGGCGACAGGCTCTCCTCGTGAGGGTTCCTCAGAGACGCCCTGAGGGCCTTCGTCCTCCGGCGCCCCAGCTCGCGCTCGATCGCCACCTGCACGAAGCGGCTCCTGTTGTGCTCGTGATGGTCCATTTCCTCGACCATCCCCTCGGGGAGCGTCACCGTGACTCGCCGGGACGATGCCATCGACACCTCCGATATGATCATACGATAGATCATACCATCACGGTAGGCAACCCGTCATTCCCGGATATCTGCTCGCAGGCGACGTCGACCTTCCGGCCGATGCTGGCACGCCCCGCGCATTGGACTGCGGACGCTGTCGTGGCGAAGGACGGGACGAGCCGGGAGGCGGAACCGTCTTGTCACATGGGCGGGCAGGGAATAGTCTGTTCCGGAAAGGGGAAGGGGTGAAAGTCCTCCTCATATCCGGGAACCGCGAGTCGAGCCCCGAGCCGCCGTACCCCCTGGGATGCGCGTACCTCGCGTCGGTCCTCAGGGAGCATGGCCACGCGGTCGAGACGCTGGATCTCCTCTTCGTGGACGATCCTGGCAGGGCCATCGAGGAGAAGGCCGCCCGCGCCGACGTGGTCGGCCTGGGCATGCGCAACCTGGATCTGCTCACGTTCCCGGATCTGAAGAGCGAGGTCCCGGTGTACGCGGGATACGTGGAGCGCATCCGCGCGGTCACCGCGGCGCCAGTGGTGATCGGCGGCAGCGGGTTCTCGCTGGCGCCCGAGATGTGCATCGAGGCCGTGGGGGCCGACGTGGGGATCGCGGGCGAGGCCGAGGAGGCGCTGCCCGCCCTCCTCGCGAGGATCGGGCCGGCCGGTGCGTTGCCGGACGACGCGAGGGGCAAGGTGCTCCGGCCATCGCCGGGCGTCGGCCTGGACCTGGTCCGGCCGGACTTCGAGGCGTTCGACGTGCGCAGGTACTACAGGGAGGGATCCGGCGCCACCGTGCAGACGAAGCGCGGGTGCGACCTGGGCTGCAGCTACTGCTCGTACCCCCTGCTGGAGGGGACCCGTGTGCGGACCAGGGATCCGGGAAGCGTGGCGGCGGAGATGGCCATGCTGCGCGGGCGCTACGGCGTGGAGCACGTGACGTTCGTGGACTCGGTGTTCAACAGACCAGAGGAGCACGCGAT
>CAZGVR010000056.1:0-12116 GCA_964528945.1 uncultured Myxococcales bacterium | reverse complement strand
GCGCTCGCGGAACTCGCGCTCGAGCGCGGCCGCGTCGTCCTCGCCCGGCTCCACCTTGCCGCCCGGGAACTCCCACAATCCCGGGAGCACGGCGTTCTGCCTTCGCTTGGTGATCAGGTACTTGCCAGCGTCCTCGATGACCGCTGCAACGACCCTTATCGACTTCTTGTCCCTGCCCGGTTCCGGCATGCGGAGATACTAGCGTCACGGGGTCCGGAATTCAACGCCGTGCTTGCCCTGCGGCGCGATCCGCGCACGCCTCCACGGTCGCTCGTGGGGGGTCGATGCTGCGGCCCCGCCGCCGCCCGGCACGCGCCCATTGCCGATTCGATTGCTGGAAAAGCACGAATATGGATCACCATCGCCGAATCAAAATCGCCTCCAAGCCGGGGACCGGAGGATCGCGCTCCCACCAGAGGGCGCCTATGCGCCTACCCGGCCGTCTCCGTCCCGGTCGCCGCCGCTCCCACCCCGCCCGCCGCCGATCCGTGGGTCGCGAAGCACTCGGCCAGCCGGCCGAGTGCCTTCCTCGAGAACCGGCTCGTGGCGAGCAGCGGGATCTCCTGGATCGGCGTGGCGAGCGACCTGTGCAGCCGCTCGATCTGGGCGCGCTGGATCCGTGACCTGTGGATCCGGAGCGCGGCCGCGCGGACCCTCTGGGAAGCGCCTCCACTGCGCACGCGCGCGAGGATCGCCTCCTCCTCGTCCTGATCGAAGAGCGGCGGGATCACCCGGTTCACCACGACGAGCCCCGCTGACAGCCCGAGCTCGCCCTCGATGGCGCTCGCGAGCTGGAGCGTCTCGGTGACGACCATCTCCTCGGCGAGCGTGACCAGCACTATCCGCGTCACCGACCGATCGGCCATCAGCTTCCAGCGCTCATCCGCGTCGCGCAGCACCGGGCCGGAGCTCACGGCCGTGCGGATGAGGAGCGGCACCCTGAGCAGCGCCAGCCCGTGCCCGGTCGCGGGCGCGTCGAGCACGATGCGGTCGTAGCGGGGCCTGCCGCCCCTGCGCTCCATGACGTGGTACGTCGCCTTCCCGAGGATCGCCCACTCGTAGATCCCGGGGATCGAGGTGACGAAGCTCTTCATGAAGCGGTTGCCGAACACGAGCCGCTGCAGCGAGCGGAGCCGCAGCATCATGAGCGTGTACTCCTCGATGGAGGCCCACGGCTCCAGGACCACGGCGTCGAGCGTGGGCGAGAGCCTCGTGTTCGTCGATCCCACGTGGGGCGGCCCGAGCATGCTGGAGATCCGCTCCTGGCCGCTCGTCGTGGCCAGCAGCGTGGGATTGCCCTCGCGCGATCTCGCGAGCGCGATCGCGGCAGCCACCGTGGTCCGACCGACCCCGCCCTTGCCGATCACGATGTCGAAGCGGCTGGCCTGGCGGTCACTCATGCTTGAGGCCGTCCACCGGGCGGTACAGGGAGGCGTGGATCGACGGGATCATGGTGAAGAGCGCGCAGATCACCATGGTCGCGAGCGCCGTCAGCACGTAGTCGAGCGCGCCGGTCTCGAGCGGGAGGTGGTCGATCAGGTAGACCTTGGGATCCAGCGGCCACCTGTACGATCCCAGCGCGAGGCACGCCAGCCACCCGGCGCCCATGCCGCCTGCAAGGCCGATCAGCCCGATCGAGATCCCGGCGACCATGAACACGCCCATGATGCCGAACCCTCCGGCCCCCATGGACTTCAGGACCGCGATCTCCTTCCGCTTCTCGACCACCAGCATGATCAGCGTGGAGATGATGTTGAGCGCGGCCATGAGCACCGACAGGAGGAGCACCACGGTGAGCGCCACCTTCTGGACCTCCAGCGCGGTGAACAGGTTGTGGTTGGGCGCCTCCCAGTCCACGGTCCTGTACAGGCCGCCGCCCAGCTTCTTCTCGAGCGCGAGGGCGACGGGCCGCGCCCTGTCGATGTCCCTCACCCTCATCTCCACGCCGGTCACGGAGTCGCCCTGCCTGTAGAACTTCTGCGCCTCCCAGAGGTCCACGTACACCAGCCGGCTGTCGTACTCGTCGAAGCCCGAGTAGAAGATCCCGGTGACCCGGAAGTCGAGCGACCTCGAGGCGTCCACCCCGGGTGCCCAGAAGGACGTGTCAAGTCCGGCGACCGTGGAGATGACGCGGACCACGTCGCCCATCTTGGCCTGGATGTTCTCGCCGAGGCTCTCGCCGATGATGATCCCGGGCAGGGTCGACGGATCCGGACCCTTCGCGACCTTCTTGGCCGGCTCGCCGTCGCCGGCGCCGCCAAGCACGCCGTAGCCGCCGTCATCGTCGTCGAGCACGTCCTCGACCGCCTCCCCCACCTCGGTGTCGTCCTCCTTCAGCCTTCCAGGAGGCTCGATGGGCCGCAGGATCCTCTCGGCCGCAGGGGCGGCCCCGGGCAGCCTGAGCCCCTTCATCCCGCCCTTGTTCATGTACTCCGGCAGGTCCAGCACCCGGGTGACCAGCACGGGATCGACCCCCTTGAGCAGGATCCCCGAGATGGCGTTCCCCTTCACTATCATCATCTCGTTGATGATGAACGGGGCGGCGGCAGTGACGTCGTCCATGGACTCGGCGATCTTCATCACCTCCCTGTACTCGGGGAAGGACGTGCTCGACTTGAGGACGATGACGTGTGCGTTCACGCCCAGGACCTTCTCGCGGAACGTGGACAGGAACCCCGACGATATGGCGATGATGACGAGCAGTGTGGCAACGCCGATGGCCACGCCGAATATCGCGACCGCCTTGATGTGGGTGATGGAGCTGGTCCTGGACGGCAGGATGTACCGCCGCGCGACGAGCCTGGTCCACGCCTTCCACATGGCCCACATGATCACGATCGCAACGACCCCCGTGAGCGCCCCGAGGAGAGCCATCACGATGTACGCCGGCAGGTCGGTGCTGGCGAGCTCCTGCGGCAGGTCCAGGTTCATCGGGCCGTGTATACCACAGAAGCCGGGATCAGGCAGCGGCCAGGCTCTCCGCGATCAGGCGATCCTTGTCCGCCCACATCTCCGACACCCAGGCCTGGAACCGTCCCCTGAACGCCTCGTCCTCGGCATAGCCGCCGGTCGTGAACTCGGGCGGGATCCTGCGCTCCCTTATCACGGTTTTCACGAGCGGGAGGCGGTTCGAAAACAGGTCCGTGATGGTAGGGCGGCCAGCGGGGTAGACGATGGTCACGTCCAGTATGCAGTCGAGGTGGGCCCCCATGGCACCGAGCACGAAGGCCAGCCCTCCAGACCTGGGCGGCAGAAGGTGCGCGTAGCCGCCGCCACCTTCCCGCTCGTGCTTCGCGCTCGTGAACCTGGTCCCTTCGAGGAAGTTCATGATCGAAACCGGGATGTCGCGGAACTTCTCGCATGCCCTGCGCGTGGTGTCGAGGTCCCTGCCCCTCAACTCCGGGTGCTTCTCGAGCTTGCGCCTGCCGTATCGCTTCATGAACGGGAAGTCGAGCGCCCACCACGCGAAGCCCAGGAGCGGCACCCAGATCAACTCCTGCTTGAGGAAGAACCTGAGCAGAGGGATGCGCCCTGTGAGCACGTACTGCAGCACGGGGATGTCGACCCAGCTCTGGTGGTTGCAGATCACCATGTAGCGGCCGCCCCGCGAGAGCCCCTCGCCGCCCGCGATCTCCCACCGCGTGCGCGTGAGCGTCCTCAGGCACAGGTTGTTGAACCCGACCCAGGACTCGCCTATCCGCGCGAGGATCAGGCTGCAGCGGTTGCGCCAGCGCCGCACTGGAACGATCAGCTTGAGCACGGCCACGACCGACAGCGGCACGAATGCCACGGTCGTGTTGGCAGCGAGCAGCATGGCGCCCACCAACATGGTCGCCAATCCTCGGATACGGGCGAGCACCCGACCAATCTAGCGCGCCCGTCGGCAGGAGGCCAGTCCGCTGTGCCGAGCCGCGCATTTGCTGTATAGTAGTCGCGATCAGGCCCATTGAACCGGGAGGTTGCACGATGCGCCCGAGACACGCGATCCCCATGTTGCTGGCCATTGCCATGACGATCGGAGCCGGCGCCTGCTCGCCGGGCGGCGGCAGCGTGCTCAACGACGCCTGGCTCGACATGGACGTGCCCGCGGACACGTCAACGGACGGGAGCGACCCGGCGGGCTGCACCTCTTCCATTCCCTACTGCTCGACCAACCACCTGGACGTGCTCCAGTGCAACCCGCTCACCGGGGCAGTCACCGTCGTCGAGACCTGCACCGGCGGCCAGGCCTGCGTGGACGGGGCGTGCGCCACCACGACCTGCTTCCCCGGAACCTTCCAGTGCGTGGACGACCAGCACTCCCAGCTCTGCGACGCCGACGGTTCCGGCTGGACCGCAATCGACTGCGTTGGCACGGACGTGTGCAACGAGACCTCCGGCCAGTGCGGCCCGCCCTGCAAGCTGCGCATCTTCATCCTCCAGGATCAGTCGGGATCCATGGGCGACGGCACGCCGGCCAAGTGGGATCAGGCGCGCACGGCCCTCGACGCGGTCATGACCAGCCCGGCAGCGGCCGACATCGAGTTCGGGTTCGGCGCCTTCCCCACGGACGGCTCCTGCGGCACGGGCAGCGCGGTCGTGATCCACCCCGTCCCGTCCGCGAGCGCCGCGATCGTGGACGACTACTTCGTGGACAACGGGCCGAACGGAGCCACGCCGCTCTCTGACGCCATGGAGTTCTTCCTCACGGACTTCACCGCGAACCTGAACGATCCGGAGTACAACAACGCGCTCCTGCTGGTCTCGGACGGCATGGACACCTGCTACGTGGACTGCGTCGCCATGTGCGGGTTCGACATGGCCTGCCTGCTTAGCTGCGAGACCGACTCCGAGGCCCTGGTCGCGGCCAAGCTCACGTCGACCACGGTCCAGCTTCGCGACACGCACCAGATCAGGTCCTTCGTGATCGGGTTCGGCGCGGACGTGAGCGACGCGCAGCTCTCCGCAGTCGCCGAGAACGGCGGCACGGTCCTGGGGGACTGGATCCAGGCGTCCAACGTGGACGAGCTCACGGCGGCGCTCCAGACCGTCATCGACGAGATGCTGGAGTGCAACCCCATAATGATCTGACCGTCTTGCTCGATCCGGGGCGCGGCTACTTCTCGAACGTCCGTATGTACTCCACGGGGTCCGCGAAGATCGCGTGGTACCCGAACCCGCCAGAGACCATCTCCGCCTCGGCCTCCTCGCGGCTCCAGCCCTGCACCGCGACCCTGTACGCCGCGCACATGAGGCCGGTCCTGTCCGCTCCGTGCAGGCAGTGCACGAGGACAGGCACCCTCGCGGGATCCCTCACGACGTCCAGGAACCGCGAGACCTCCTCGTCCCCGAACCCGTAGGGCTTCATCGGTATCTCGACCAGATCCATGCCCAGCCCGTCCACCATGTCGGCGTCCGATAGGTCGTCGCGCAGGTTGACGACAGTGCGCACGCCCATCCCGGCGACGGCCTCGAACCCCTGCCTGTCGGGCTGCGCGCTGCGGTAGAGGTCGTCCGAGACCCGGTGGAGTTTGGGCGCGCCCGCCGCCTCGACCGGTATCGCCCACTGGTGCTCCCAGGCCCCGCCCGAGGGCGGTCTGGGCCCCCGCGCGCCGCCCGGGCATCCGGCCGCGACCGCGGCCGCGAGCATCACGATAGCCAGGCGCGCCCGTGTGACGCTTCCATGCATTGCGGGGGCGATGCTCGCCCCCGCACCCCCCAGCCCCGGGGATCGTACTCGTCCCGTCACCGTGCTCCAGGATGCCGGGCAGTCGTTCACTCCTCGGATTATAGCCGTAATCAAGGTCGTCATCCCACGGGGGGCCGATCCCGATGCCTGGTTCGCCGGCGGATCCCGGGGCCCGGCCCGTGGTATGGTCGTATCATCGAGGTCCACGGGAGGTCCAATGGGCACGATCACTTCCTTCGGCGCTGCCCGCGAGGTCACGGGCAGCAAGCACATGCTCGAGGCCGCCGGCGCGCGCATCCTCGTGGACTGCGGCGTGTTCCAGGGCAGGCGCGAGGAGTCGCGGCGTAGGAACGAGACCTTCCCGTTCGACCTGGCTTCGCTGACCGCTTGCGTGAACACGCACGGGCACCTGGACCACTGCGGCTCGTACCCGCTCCTCGCGCGAAGGGGGTACCGCGGCCGGATCTGGGCCACCTCCGCGACCGCGGACGTGGCGCGCCTGGTCATGGCCGACTCCGCGCGCATCCAGGTCGCGGACGCGCGGCACCTCGAGAAGAGGATCCGCAAGAGCCCGGGCGACCGCCGGAAGGTCGTCCCGCCGCTCTACGACGAGTCCGACGCCGACGCGGCCGCGGATCGCTACAGGCCGGTCGCCTACCACGAGCGCTTCGACGTGGCGCCCGGGATCTCGGCCACGCTCCTCGACGCGGGCCACATCCTGGGCTCCGCCATCGTGCGCTTCGACATCGTCGAGGACGGCCGCGAGGCGACCACGATCGTCTTCACCGGGGATATGGGAAGGCGCGGCACTCCCATCCTGCGCGACCCCGAGGTCGTGGCAGACGCGGACTGGCTCGTGTGCGAGTCGACCTACGGCGAGCGGCTGCACGACGACATGTCCCTGGCGGCGGAGGAACTCGCCGAGGTCGTGCAGGATACCGTCGCCCGCGGCGGACGGGTCATCATCCCATCGTTTGCCATCGGCCGTACGCAGGAGCTCGTCTACCACCTGCACGTGCTGCACGAGTCCGGACGCATCCCGCCCGTGCCCGTGTACGTGGACAGCCCCATGGCTCTCGCCGCCACGAACGTCTTCCGCAAGCACACCGAGTGCTACGACGAGGAGACCGTGCGACGCTTCCTGGACCACGGGGAGAGCCCTTTCTCGTTCGCGGCGCTCAGGTACGTCTCCACACCGGAGGAGTCCAGGAGCCTGAACGGAACTCGCGACCCGTGCGTCATCATCTCCGCGTCGGGCATGTGCGAGGCCGGCCGCATCCTCCACCACCTGGAGCACTCGATCGGCGAGCGCCGCAACACGGTCCTCGTGGTGGGGTTCATGGCCGAGCACACGCTCGGCCGCGCGCTCGCGGACCGGCGGCCCGAGGTCCGGATCTTCGGCGAGCCGCACGCGCTCAAGGCGCGCGTGAAGATCCTGAACGCCTTCTCGGCCCACGCCGACCGGGGCGAGATCGGCGAATACGTGAAGCTGATGGATCCGTCGAGGCTGAAGGGGGTCCTGCTGGTCCACGGCGAGCAAAAGGCCCAGGACATGCTTGCGGCCCACCTCCGATCGCTCGGCGTCCGCCGCGTCGAGTCCATGGAGGCGGGCAGGCCGGTCGCGGTGTGACTGGCTCCGGTCTGCAGCCAGGGATCAAGATGTCACCCGGCACGATCTCGCCGGTCGCGGGGTCGAGCGGGATCTGCCCGGACAGGAAGTAGAAGTCCCCGATCCCGATGCACTGGCTGTACCGCCCTATGGCCCTGGGCGCCGACTCGCTGCTCACGACCGACTTCATGGCCTGATCTCCTTGCTGGCGAGGTGGAATCTGAGCGCCGCGCCGTGCCGCGCGCAAGCCGTTCCCGGTCCGCTCCCGCTCCGATCTGATTGCTTGCTATTTCATCGTATCCGAATAATTATTCGATCATGTTCACCAAGGATTACCACCTCGGATATCGCGAGAGCCTCGACGTACTCTTCTCACGCCTGGCCGATCCAGCCCCGGGCCGCATCCAGCTCCTCTCGGGCCCGCGGCAGGTCGGGAAGACGACCCTTCTGCTGGAGATCGCGGACCGCCTCGGCAAGCAGGCGATTTACGCGGCCGCGGACTCGCCCGAGGCGGCCCTGCCAGGCTTCTGGGAAAGGCTATGGACCCGCGCAGAGGAAGCGGCCGCGGACGAGGGGCGCGCGGTCGTCCTTCTCGACGAGATCCACCTCCTGCACGGCTGGGACGGCCGGCTGAAGGGCGCATGGGACGGCCTCCGCCGCCGCAGGATACCGGTACATGTGGTGGCCACGGGCTCGTCGGCCCTTCGCGTGGCCGCCGGGTCCCGGGAGAGCCTGGCCGGCAGGTTCGAGAAGATCACGCTCGCCCACTGGTCGGCGGCGTCGATTGCCCAAGCGTTCGGGATCGAACCGGGCGAGGCGGCCCGGCTCGCGGTGCGCATGGGCACCTACCCGGGCGCGATGGAGATGCGCGACGATCCGCGCCGCTGGTTCGCGTACGTTCGTGACTCCATCGTGGAGCCCGCGATCGGACGCGACATCCTGGCGCTCGCCTCGATCCGACGCCCCGCGCTGCTGCGCCAGGTGTTCGGTGCAGCGGCCGCGTCACCCGCGCAGATCGTGTCCCTGCAGAAGATCCAGGGGACGCTGCAGGACAGCGGGGCCCTGGAGACGATCGCCCACTACCTGGGCCTCCTCGAAGAGGCGTTCCTCGTCGCGCCGCTACGCAAGTTCGCCGCCAGTGATGTCCGCCGGCGAGCGGCGCCGCCCAAGCTCGTCACGCTCAGCAACGCCTTCGTAGCGGTGATGGATCCGCAGGGGACCGCCGGAGAGGATCCCGACCCCGCGAGGTTCGGAGCACGCGTCGAGAACGCCTGCCTGGCGCACGCATGGAATACCGGCCAGAGGGTCTCCTACTGGCGCGAGGAGCCTCTGGAGGTGGACGGCGTCCTCGAGGGGAGCTGGGGATCTTGGGCCATCGAGGTGAAGTCCGGGAGGTTCCAGATGAAGGATCTCGCGGGACTCCTCGAGTTCGTCAGGCGCCACCCTGGCATCCGGCCGCTCGTGGTCTGCGACGCCGCTGGCCTGTCCGCCGCCGGACAGGCCGGCGTGCAGGCCGTCACATGGCAGGAGTTCCTTCTCTCGGGTCCGCCAGGATCCCGTTGACGCCCCGGCCGCCGTCAGACGTGGTCATGCCGCAGATGGGCGGATACCTCCACAGTAATGCCAGGATTCAGGCGTTCCCGTGGGCGATGGCCTCTATCTCGATCCTGGCGCCGCGCGGAAGGGCCGCGACCTGCACCGTGGACCTGGCCGGTGGCGGGCCCTCGATGCGCCTTCCGTAGGCCTCGTTCACGGCTTGGAAGTCCGCGAGGTCCACGAGGAAGATCGTGGTCTTGACCAGGTGCTCGAACCCGAGGCCCGCAGCGGCGAGCACGGCCGCCATGTTGTCGAGCACGCGCTCTGCCTGGGCCTCGATGTCACCCGGCACGATCTCGCCGGTCGCGGGGTCGAGCGGGATCTGCCCGGACAGGAAGTAGAAGTCCCCGATCCCGATGCACTGGCTGTACGGCCCTATGGCCCTGGGCGCCGACTCGCTGTTCACCACTGACTTCATTGCCTTCTCCTATCCCTTGATTGGAATCCTCGCTCGAGACGCGGCCGCCGACATCAGTAGCGCAGCGTCTCGAGCCCGGCAATACCCTCGAAGTGCCTTCCGTTCCGCGTGGCCAGCGTGGCGCCGTGCTCCATGCACGACGCCGCGATCCACATGTCCGGCTTCGACGCGCCGACGAGGAGCGACCGCTCCCTGAGACGCGACACGATCGACGCGTAGCGCCGCGCGGTCTCCAGGCCCACGACCCCGATCCGGAACATGCGTAGGAAGGCCAGGGAATCGCGGGCCCGCTCGCCCGAGATCCTTGCACCGCCCTCCAGCCAGGCCAGTACGCCCACGCGTCCAGGACCATGGATCCCCGCTCGCGCCCCATTCAGCGCTCCTTCTCCCGCTTCCGGTCCGACTCGAGCGCACGCAGGAGGCCCTTGCCGGCGAACCTGCCGCCCAGCCCCCTGACGTACTCGCCGGTGACCGGGACGAGGATGATGCGCCTCAGGCCCTCGTCCACATCGATCCGGATCCTGGTCCCCCTGGTCATGCCGAAGAGGCGCCTGACTCTCGACGGGATCACGATCTGGCCCTTCGTGGTCATCCTGGCTTCCATGCAGATCTCCTACGAAGAGGACGATGTCCTACTTCTGCAGGACATCCTGCATCGATTCGATCCCGGGCCCCAGCCGCCCCCGATCCGAGGCATCCGCGATGCCGGCCGGAGGCCCGTCACGATTGGCCCATCTCCGGGCGCGGGAATCGCGATACCCCGGGAAACGAGCCTCAAAAGGCGCCGAAACCCATGACGAGGCCGTAAACGCCGGAGGAAATCCCCCAGGCCCTTTCCCGAGGTCCCGTTCCTCAGATTGTAGCCCTTTCAAGTCGCAATCCCTCCAGGGAACAAGCCACGGCCTTCGCCCTCGGTATGTGAATGGGCGACACCGGGGCGATACGCTCCCCTTGCCAGCCGCCAGCTCTCCTAGCTACCTGGTCCCCGAGGAAAGCCGTCTCCACCCCGAAAAAACGTGGGGATCCCGGATATTCATGCCACTAGTGCCAATTCAAGATTGCAATATATGCCTGAGCAACGCGGTGCACTTCGAGTGTTGATCGGCCCCCACCGGCATCACCCGAGCCTGCCCTCGATCTCCCCCAGCACCTCGATGGCCCTCCTCCGCGTCTCCCCGGACAACCGGGACGCCGCCCCTCCAGCGAGCCACTTCCTCTCCACGCCGAGCATCCTCTCGATCCTCCGGAAAGGCGTGCCCGGCGGCTCGTCCGGGTCCCCGACCAGGAGGTCCGCGATCTTCCCGCCGGCCTCCACGTACGGGCCGATGGTCTGGACCACGTCCTCGACCAGGTCGCGAGGCACCTTCTCCCTCGAGACCCACGCGAGCACTGCAAAGAGCGCCTCGTCGCCCTCGTCGTACAGGTCCCACATCCTGCTCCACGTGGACGGCGCGATGTCCGGCACCGGAAGGTCCGGATGCCTCTCCCCGAGCCGCTTCACGAGCAGGTGCACGTGCACGCTGGAGTAGAGCGTGCTCTCGGGCAGGCCCACGCGGCCGTCCCTCGCGATGCGCGCGATCGCCTCCCTCTTCCACGGCTGGTTGGACCTGAAGAGCGCGAGATCCCCCATGAACAGCCTCCTGAACAGGAACTCGCCGACCTCCATGCTGAACCGCAGCGACTCCTCTGCCGCCCTCTGCTCGATGAACCGGACCGCGTCCTCGACGACACGATCGACCCTCGCCGCGGCTGCAGCGTCCCGGCTTGCCGCGGCTGCAGCGTCCCGCCTTGCCCGGGCCTTGTCCTCGCGCGAGTGACGACGACGCACGTCAGCCTCCCTTTGCCGCCAGCAGCGTCCCGATCTCCCGCAAGGACGAGAGGAGAGTGGCCCTCCGCGCTGGTGAGAACCTCGTCTTTTCGACCCAGCGCAGCACCATCTCGAGCACCCTGATCACGCGCAGCTCGTCCGGCGTGGACGGCGCGCGCCGCTTCCTTCCCTTGCCGCGCTTCCGCGGCTCGTGCGGCTCGCGCCGCAGATCGCCCAGGTCCCCGCCCTCCTCGATCACGCTCGCCCACAGCGACGCCCAGCGCTTGAGGAGCTTCGGCGGCACGCGCTCCCTCTCGGCCCATGCGGCCAGCTCGAGCACGAGCCGCGGGTGCTGCCTGAGCCTGTAGAGCGCCGCGAAGTGCGTGAGGTCCAGCTCCTCGCCCCTGAACCCCATCTCGTCGAGCCTGATCCGGGTCGCGGCCGCGATCACCCACGTCCTGAGCGTGGTCCTGTCGTACCCGGTGCGCGCCGCGATGTCCCTGAGCGACGCGTCCTTGCCCGGGTTCCTGCTGGTCAGGTACGCGTCGTCCATCCTGTAGAGGTGCAGGTACAGGTACTCGCCGATCGCGAGCCCGAGGCTGCGCGCGTGCGCTAGCTTGCACCTGCCTATGTACTCACACGCCTCCTCGACGATGCGCTCCAGCTCCGCGCGGCTCCACGGCACTGGCCCCGGCACGGGCCGCGGTGGCATCGGCCTCGGCGGAACAGGCCTGGGTCGCGGCGGTATCGGCCGCGGCCGTGGTGGTATCGGCTTCGGCCGCGGCGGCACTGGACCGGGTCGGGGCGGGACTGGCGGCGCCGGCCGCGGCGGCACTGGCCGCAGGGGCGGCGTGCGTTCGACGACGGCCTTTGCCTTCCTCCGCATCGCAGCCGATCTGGCTACAGAACCGTCTCCGGATCAAGATCTGCCACGTCGTCCCCCTCCAGCTTCCCCGGGCATCCCCGTCACATGGAAGGTAATGTATCCGGATCGGGAAGTTTACTTTCCAGCCCCCCT
>CAZGVR010000055.1:8434-12357 GCA_964528945.1 uncultured Myxococcales bacterium | reverse complement strand
TCGCCTATGAACTTGTCGAGCGTGCCCTCGTTCTCGAAGATGATCTCCACCATCCTCTCGAAGTACTCGTTCAGCATCTCGACGATGTCCGATGCCTCGCTGCGCTCCGTGAGGGAGGTGAAGCCGCGGACGTCCGCGAACAGGATTGTCACGTCGCGGTACATGCCGCCCTTGGTGACCTCGAGCTGCCCGCTGATCAGCTGATCCACGAGGTTTGGCGAGAGGAGGCGCGAGAACTTCTCCCTGGTGAGGGCCTCGGCCTCGAGCCGCCGTGCCTGCCTGATGTTGTGGAGAAGGGAACCGCACTGGTGGGCGATGGCAGTGAAGATCTGGAGATCCTTCTCGGAGAAGGCCCCGGTCGCGATCTTCGAGTCGAGGTACATAATGCCCAGGAGGCCGTCCTGGTACATGATCGGCACTGCCATGGACGAGCGGATCCCCTGCATCATTATGGACTTGGCGCTCTTGAACCGGGAGTCCATCATCGCGTCCGAGCTGAGGACGCCCGCCTTCTCGGAGATGACCGAGTTGATGATGGTCCTCGACAGCTCGATGTCGGACTTCTCGCCCTCCTTCGCGCTCTTTGTCGCGATTGGCTTGAGCTGGCCGTCGTCGTCGAACACGAGGATCGCGCCCCTGTCGGCCTTGAGGAAGGTGAAGGCGCTGTCCAGGATCTTCCTGAGCAGCGTGGTCGAGTCCAGCTCCGAGCCGATGGTCTGCTGTATCTCCTGGCCGATTCGCAGCCGTTCGTAGTCGGACCTGAGGGCCTTCTCGTCCCTGATCTGCGCCTCGGGCAGGAACTTGCCGACGCTGGGCATGTCGACGCGCGCGCGGATGTGGCTCTCGGTCCCCTCCTGGTTCATGAGCACCGAGGGCTGTGCCTCGCCCGACAGGAAAACGAGGCGCGTGGAGCCGATCTGCACCACGTCGTTGTTCAGGAGCCTGACCTCCTGGATCCGCTGGCCGTTCTGGTAGGAGCCGTTCAGGCTCCCCAAGTCCCGGTAGAAGTAGTCCTTCTCCCGAAGGTAGATTACGGCGTGCTCCTTCGAGACGATCTGGTCGAGTATCTGGAAGTTGTTGCTGGGATGCCGCCCGATCGTGTTGTACTCCCCGAGATCCATCTCCGTGATCTTGCCCTGGGGAGATATGACCTGGACCTTCGCCATCCTTATTCCGTCCCTGCTCGCAGTTCTCCCGGAACCGGCGGGATCAGATATATCCGAGGTGGCTCCCGAATGGAAGGGGGTGCGTGGGCCCGGCGTGGAATGAATCCCGCCCCGGAGCTGTCGAAGCTGCGGCCGGTGAACTCGCGGTTGGACGGCCCCCGCGAGGCGCGGTATACATCCGATCTACGACGCCGAGGGTGATGCATGATCGAGATTCCGCGAAGAAGCAGCCGGCCATCGTGGCCCACCCGTGCGCGCTGGGCCGTGATCATGCTCGTCTTCGCGGCAGGCCTGGCGACCGGACTCGTGGGATGCCCGAAGCAGGCGCTCCTCATGGACACGGAATGGGTGAGGACCCAGCCCGCGCCTGACGACGTGCGGCTCCCGATCGAGCAGGCGCTCGCGGCCTACGCGGCCGGCGACATGGCGAACGCGCTCGCGCTCCTCACGGCCGCCCTGTCGAGGACCCAGGATCCCGAAGTGCGGGCGTTCGTGGGCCTGCAGATGGGAATGATCCATCTGAGGCTCGGCAGCCGTGCCGCGGCTCGCGAGGCGGTCGCCGGGGTGATCTGCTCGGGGATGGAGGCGTTCGCCGCTCGCGCCCGGGTCCTGGACGCTCTCGCCCTCGTGGGCCTTGGCAAGAACGCCGAGGCCTCCCCGGTTCTCGCAGGAGTGGATCCGGCTGCAGCGGCCAAGGTAACGGACGACCCCGTGCTCGTGTCGGACATCCTCGTCGCGGCCGGGCGGATCGCGCTGGCCGCGATGGATTGGACGGCGGCAGCCCAGCGCTTCGCGTCGGCCATGCAGAAGGCGGGCGTCGATCCGGCCTCCATGGCGAAGGCTGCCTCGCTCCTCGCCGAGATCGAGGCCTCGATCGCCCTGATGCCGGCCTCGACCCCGCCCCCCCCGAGCCACGCGGACCTGCTCTCGGCGATCCCCGAGGGCGGCCCGTTCTGGGCGCTGCTCATGGCCTCGGCCGGTCAGGATGCCCTCTCGTCGTGGGACGTCTCGAAGGCCGAGTCCATGGCCGCCTCGATCGAGGCGAAGGGCTTCGCCGCGGCCGCTGCCCCGCTCAGGAAGGCGATCGAGGAGGCGAGGCAGGAGATCGCGCTCACGGACTCGACGACCGTGGGCGCCCTGCTCCCCCTGACCGGAAAGAACTCGGAGATCGGGAGGATGATGAAGGAGGGGATCGAGACGGCGCTCCGCATCGTGAGCCTGGAGCACCCCATGAAGGTGGTCTTCCTAGACACCGCAGACGATCCCGATCTCGCCCGCTCGCACGTGCGCGTCCTCAAGAAGGAGCTCCGCGCGATCGCCGCGATCGGACCCGCGACCGGGGCCACGGCCGTGGCGGCCGCCGCCGAGGCTTCGGATATCGGCATGCCGATGATCACGCTCACGCTGAAGCCGGGAGTGACGGCGGCCGGCCCCTGGGTGTTCCGCAACTTCACGACGTGGAAGGCGGAGGTCGACGCGCTCGCGTCCCACGCCGTCAAGACCTGCGGCATCTCGCGCTTCGCAGTCCTCTACCCCGACTCCTCCTACGGGAAGGGAATGGCCGGCTCCTTCGGTGCTGCAGTGGCCGCGATGGGCGGCGATGTCGTCCTCGACCTGTCGTTCGCGTCCTCGGAGACCAACTTCATCGAGATCGCGAAGAAGGTGAGGGCGAATCCCGGCGTGCAGGCCGTGTTCGTACCGGCCCCGGCCCAGACGCTGGCGCTCGTGGCCCCTGCGCTGGCATACGAGGACGTGTGGTCGTCGACGACCGCCGAGGTCCTCGCCCCGACTCCGCCCGCCGGAGGCAAGCCGGCCAAGATGCGGGTCCTCGTGCTGGCGCCGCAGGTCGCCTACTCGGCCGACCTCCCGGACAAGGCCGGCAAGTACCTGGAAGGCGCGGTGTTCGCGACCGGGTTCCACGTGGTAGAGGGGGATCAGCTCGCGAGCCTGTTCGTCGACGAGATCGGGAAGATACACCCCGGCGAGGTGGGCATATACCACTCGTACGCGGCCGACGCTTTCCTGGTGGTGGCCGCGGCCGTGTCCCGGGGGGGCGTCAAGACGCGCGGGCAGCTCAGGGACTGGCTCGCTGCCCGGGCGGGGGTCGAGGTCCAGGTCGAGACGGTCGGGTCGTTCGGCGGGTTCGCGGCCGACCGCGAGCCGCTTGACCCGCTCGACCTCGTGGTGATCTCGGGCGGCGCCTACGCCGGGACGAACTGACGATGAGGATCCCCCTCACGCTGGGCCCCATGCAGGCCCTCATGGCGCTGGGCGCGGCGGCGGCCGTGGTCACCGCCCTTTACCTGCTCAGGGAACGGTACCGCCCGATCCTGGTCTCCCACCTGCCCCTCTGGGAGGAGAGCGTGAGGAAAACCACGCCGCTCGCCCTCGCGCGCAGGCTGCGCAAGCTCGCGTCCATGCTGCTCCAGATGGCCATCTTCACCCTCGTCGTGCTTTCGCTCACGGATCCCGGATGGGGTGAGTCCCGCGACCCGCGCTCGACGGTCATCCTCGTGGACGTGTCCCCCTCCATGGCCGCGCGGGACGGCAAGGACGGCAGGCCGCGGATGGAGGACTCGAGGGATTTCGCCCGGGCGCTCGCGAGGGCCTCGCGCGAGGGCGACTCGTTCCTTCTCCTCGGAATGTCCTCGTCTCCCATCGTCGCCAGATCGTGGGGACCGGCGGGGCCCGACCTGGTCCCGGCGATCCACGCCCTGCAGATGGATCCGGCTGAAGCGGAACCCGCGGCCTCCCCGT
>CAZGVR010000055.1:6381-8424 GCA_964528945.1 uncultured Myxococcales bacterium | reverse complement strand
GCGGCGGATGCCTTCCGTCAGCTCCTTGGTGGGCAGGCCGCCCGGGTCGTCGTACTGGCGCCACTCGACAGTCCGCGCAGTCAGACGAGTGCGCAGGCGGCACGGTATCTGGCGCGGCTCCTTGACGGCATCCCTGTCGTTCGCGGCGGCCGCCATGGAGGGCCGGCCGGGCGCAGCCATCTGGCTCCTGGGAGACGGCGCGCTGGACCAGGATCCGGCCCGGGCGAGGGAGACGGCCGGGATCCTCGCGCTCCTCGCGAAGGCCGGCGTCGAGGTGCGGCACAACCGCTGCGGATCGGGCTCGGAGAACGTGGCCATCACCCGGTTCGCGCTCCGCCAGGACCTCGTGGATCGCATGAGCTTCGAGGGGATGCTGGAGGTGGCGCGCTTCGGAACCGGGGACGAGGCGCGCCCGATCGACGCGCACCTCGAGGTCCGGTCGGGCGGCCACCCGATGGAGAAGAGGAAGCTCGAGATCAGGGAGAAGAGCGAGACCATCTGGCTCGACATCGCGAGCCCGGCATCGCGCGAGATCGAGGCGGTCGTCACCGTGGACGACGCGTCCAGGGACCTCCTCGCGGACGACGACTCCGCTCGCGTCACCCTCCCGGAGGCCGCCTCCCTCACGGTCCTCGCCGTGAGCAGGGGGTCCACGTACCTGCAGGCCGCCCTGCTCCTCTCCCCTGGCTGGGACGTCGAGTGGCTCGAGCCGGGGAGGAAGCCTGCCGGATCCCGCTACGACGTGATGATCCTGGACGGCGACGTTCCGCGTCCCGCGGTGGAGGCGAGCGGGATCCTCGCCCTGAACCCCACCGGGCCGGATGCCGCTTTCCCGTCCGACGGGACGATCGAGGGCCCCTGGTTCGAGACCTACGACCGCGACCACGCGATCACGAGGTGGACGAACCTCTACAACGTGAACATCGGAGAGGCCCTGCACCTCGTCACGGGCAAGGACGACCGCATCCTGGGCAGGCATCCGTCAGGCCCTCTGCTGGTCCTGCGCGAGCGCGAGGGCGAGCCGCGCCTGCTGGTCCTCGCCTTCGACCTCGCGCGGAGCGACATGCCCATGCGTGTGTCGTGGCCGCTCTTCTTCCTGAACGCGATCCACTACCTGGGCGGTGAGAGCATGGAGGTCTCGTCGTCGACCGCTTCGCCCGCCGAGTCGCGCATAGCCCCGCGCTGGATGAAGGGCGCGAAGCACTTCGCGCGCCCGCCCGCCGAATCGAGGCGCCGGCCGCCGCTCTGGCTGGTGCTGGCAGCGTCGGCCACGCTGGTGTTCATGATCGAGTGGGTGACCTACCACCGCAGGATCACGGTCTGAGATCAGCCGCCCTGGCTGCGGCCGCCGTCGACTGCCAGGACCTGGCCCGTGATGAAGTCCGGGCCAGATAGCAGGAACCACGCGGTCTCTGCAACGTCCTCTGGCGTGCCGGCCCTGCCGAGCGGGATGCGCGCCGTGTTCTTCTTGCGCATCTCCTCCGGGTACCAGTCCGGGTAGAGTACCGCGCCCGGGGCGATGCCGTTCACGCGGATGCGCGGCGCTAGCTCTAGCGCTAGCCCGCGGACCAGCATGTCCACCCCTGCCTTTGACACGTTGTAGTGAAGGAACCCCTTCCAGGGGATGCGCCCGCCGATGTCCACCATCATCACGATGGCCGGGGCGTCCGATCGGTCCAGGAGCGGGAGGCAGCGCTGCACCAGGAACGCCTGGGCCTCGCAGTTCACCTCCTGCATGCGCCGCCACTGCTCGCGCGTGACCTCCCTGAAGGGCACCTTCTCGAACACGGACGCGGACGCGACCAGCCAGTCGATCCGGCCGAGGTCGCGCTCGATCCCGTGGACCATCTCGTCCACCTCTTCCGGGCAGGTCAGCTCGGCCCTGTACACCGCGGCCCGTCCGCCCTGCGCCCGGATCTCCTCGACCAGGGCCTCTGCCTCGGCATCCTTCGACCTGTGGTGGACCGCGACCGCGGCCCCGCCCACCACCAGGCGGAGCACGATGGCCGTGCCCACCCGCACAGCGCCGCCCGTGACCAGGGC
>CAZGVR010000055.1:0-6371 GCA_964528945.1 uncultured Myxococcales bacterium | reverse complement strand
CGCCAGCGCAATCGATTTGCCGACGCGATGCGCGCCGCCCGTGACCAGGGCAACCCTGTCTATCCAGAACCTGCCTGTTCCACCGTCTTCTTCGGCCATGGCGCTCGCCCTCCTTTTACCGGCACTTGCAATCTTGTCGAATCGATAATAGTAATTTGCTGTCCAGAACACAAAGGAGGAGGCCATGAAGCCGTCCGCCCTGCACCTCGTACCCCTCGTCATCGTCCTCGCCATGGCCGGCTGCGGCCAGGACGTGGTCATCAACGTTGATGAGCTTCCGACCGGGAACGCGCTCGGCACGTCCGCGAGCGGCGAGTTCTCGTATGTAGAGGTCGTGACCGACACGAGCTGCCCCACGACTGCGGCCGGGATTGCGCTACCGGCTCTTGGCGACACATGGACGACGACCGCCACGCTCACGCAGGCGGATGGCTACTTCCTCATGGAGGTGGATGGCGGGAGCGGACGTCCCAGCTTCATGATCGACGGCGGCATCTTCTGGTACGGCAATTTCCGTATCGGCGGAACCTACTACTTCAGTGCCCCGGCCGAGACCCTCACCTTCATCAACCTCTCGGACGGCCGCTTCCTCGAGCAGTGCGTGGACTCGTACAAGGGCACCACTCGCATCCGCGTGACCGCCTCGGACGCCGACTGCGAGATCGTGGTCGCCTACACCGGCGACCGCGTCTGAACCGACTGGCTTCGCCAAACCTTCCAGGATGCTCGCGTTCGGTGAGGACACCTCGCCGACCTTGACGGGCCGCACGGTTGATGACATCATTACAGCATGATCTGTAATCACGATGGAGAGTGACCCATGGTGCGGACGCAGGTACAGCTCACTGAAAAGCAATCGGCAAGGCTCAAGGAGCTGGCCAAGCTCAGGGGGATCTCCGTGGCCGAGCTGGTGAGGGCTGGGGTCGAGAGGCTCCTGCGCGCCTCCACGGTCATCGACCGGGAGGAGCGCAAGAGGAGGGCCATTGCAGTTGCCGGCAGGTTCCGCTCCGGCACTTCCAGCATGTCCTCCAGGCACGACGATCACCTGGCCGAGGCCTACTCGCGATGAGCGTCTTCGTGGACACCTCGGCGTTCGTAGCCATCATGGACACCGACGACGAGAACCACCTCAGGGCTTCGCGCATATGGGAGAGGATCGTCTCCGGGGACGAGGTCCTCGTAACGAGCAACTACGTGCTCGTCGAGACGTTGGCGCTGGTCCAGCATCGTCTCGGCATGGAGGCCGTTACGACTTTCGAGGAAGACATGGTCCCGCTCCTCGAGGTGGAGTGGATCGGCGAACAGGCTCACCATGCCGGCGTGACGACCATGATCGGCGCGGGACGCAGGAGGCTCAGCCTCGTGGACTGCACGAGCTTCGACATGATGCGGTCGCTGGGGATCAAGTCTGTGTTCTCCTTCGACAGGCACTTCCGCGAGCAGGGGTTCGCCCTGCTCGCTTGAGCCGTATATGCTATCCTTCGCCGTGAACATGAGCCATCGGGAAAGAACCGTATTCGTGTCCTCTCTGGCGATCGCGGCCGCGTTTGCGGCCTCGGCCTGCTCCCGACCCACGTCAACGGACTGCCACCCTGCCTGCGCAGAGGACTACGAGTGCATCTCGGGGTCGTGCGAGCCCATCTGCGACCCACCCTGCCCCGAGGGGTGGGTCCGCCACCACCCCACGGCCACGGGCTTCTACGGCGATCCGGACGCGTCCACGGATCCGGGATGGGAGCCCGGGCCGCAGTGCGGCGGCCTGGACTCCGACTTCGACTGGATCCGCGATTACATCGAGGGGGAGGGCGACCAGGACGGCGACACCATCCCGAACGTGGGCGACGACGACTCCGACGGGGACACGATCCTCGACAGGCACGAGGCAGGCGACCTGGACTGCGACACGGTGCCGCTGGACAGCGACGGGGACACGATCCCCGACTTCATGGACCTGGACTCGGACGAGGACGGCGTGCCCGATTCGGCCGAGGCGGGCGACGAGGACCCGGAAACGCGGCCAGTGGACACGGACGGGTGGTCGCACCAGGACTACAGGGACACGGACTCGGACAACGACGGCCTGGGCGACGCGCAGGAGCAGGAGATCGGCACGAACCGGCTTTCAGAGGACACCGACGGAGACGGCTGGGGCGACATGGACGAGATCGCCTCGGTCGCGGGCGACCCTCTCGATCCGGGTGCGGCCCCGGCCGCCGGAGAGCGCATCTTCTGGCTCTGGTACCGCGGGAGGAGCCAGTACGAGACCCTGACCGTCGACCTCGACTACAGGCAGACCGACGTCTTCTTCCTGGTGGACGACACGCACTCGTCCAGGGAGGCGGTCGAGGCGCTCACGACCGCGCTGCCAGCGACCGTCGTCCCGGAGATGACCATGCTCGTTCCCGGGCTGCACACCGGATCCGGGCAGTTCTCGGGCTGGCAGATGCCCGGCACCATCCTGCCGGCAGGCTGCCTCATGCCGTTCATGGGCATCGCCCGCGTGAAGGACGGATCCGTGCCCGATCTCGCGGCCGACGTCTCCTCCATCCCGCACTGCCCCGAGCCGCTGCTCGGAGCGGCGGTGGTGGAGTCCATATTCGACGTGGCCGGGGATTCGCCCGGGAGCCTCTGGCCTCCATCGGACACGTGCCCGGACGGTGTGGGAGGCGCGTGCTTCTCGGCGTCCTCGCGGCGCGTCATCATGCTCCTCGTGTCTGGCGAGATACCCGCCTCCACGCCCGCGGGCCACGGGGCCTTCCGGACGCTCTCCGACGCCTCGGACCTGCTCGAGGAGAGCGGCGTGCACCTCGTGGGGCTGGTCGCCGCCGACGACCCCTCGGATCCCGCATACTTCCCGATCCTCGGCCTCGCCGAGGGGTCGGGGGCCGTGGACTTCACGGGCCGCCCGATAGTCCATCTGCTCGGATCCGACGGCTCCATGACCGCGACCGGGGTGATGGACGCAGTGCGCGACGTTGCCTTGCGCATGCCCACGGACGCGAGCATCGTGGAGAGGGACGGCGCGGACTGGCCAGCCACGGGCGAGGAAGTCGACGCCACGAACCTCATCAGCACGGTCTACCCGCTCGACTGGAGCCCGCCTCCCGGGTTCTCCCCGTCCGAGGCGTGCGACGGGATCGACTACGGCAAGTTCCTGGGGTGCGTGCCAGGGACCACGATCGCGTTCAAGATCTACTACCGCAACTACTCGGTCGAGCAGGAGACCATGGGCCGGGTCTTCGGGGCGGCCATCGACCTCGAGGGCACGGACGGCTACGTGTTCGCGCGGATCCCCCTGAGCTTCGTGGTACCTGCCCTGGACGGCGATTCGGAGTGACCCGCCGCCCTTGATTTCAGGGTATTCGTGTGAGAGATTACGGCTCCATGTCGCCAGTCGAGAAGAAGAAGTTCAGCAGGAAGGATCTCAAGAGGCCGGACGAGTTCCTCGCGAGGAGCGCGGAGGCAGGCGAGTGGGTCCAGATCCACCGCCGTGAGATCATGATAGTGTCCGGCTCCGTGCTCGGGGCCCTGCTCATCGCTGCCGTGGTCTACGTGGTGATGCAGGAACGGGCCACCAGGAACGCCAAGACCATGAGCGTGGCCCTCGAGGTCCTGGGCCGCCCGGTGCAGAACATCCAGCTCTTCTCCGGGTCCGACGATGGGACGAAGGACGAGGAGAGCTTCTCTTCCGGGTTCGAGAAGGACGAGGCCGTGGCCAAGGCCTTCGCCGACGCCGGAAAGAGGATATCCGGCGGTCCGCTCGGGGCGATCGCAACGCTGGAGGAGGCGCAGGCGCTCCTGGGCATGAACCGCTACGGCGAAGCCATCCTGGCCTACCAGAAGTTCGTCGCGGATCCGGACGGGGCCGAGTCGTTCCTCTTCCTCGGGTACGAGGGGATGGGCATGGCCTACGAGGGGCAGGGCAAGCTCGACGAGGCCATGAAGCAGTACAGGGCGCTCGAGGGCGTGGGCGACGGCAAGTACACGGCGCTCGCGCTCTACCACCAGGGACGCGTGCTCGAGCTGCAGACCAAGAAGGACGAGGCCAAGGAGGCCTACGGGCGGCTCGCGAAGATGATCAAGGAAGCGCCCAAGATGACGCCGATGCTGGGCTACCTGCAGGAGCGCATCGCGGGCAAGGAGGGCGTTCCCAAGGACCTGGGCATGGGCATGGGCGGGATGGGTGGCGAGCCAGGGCTCCTCATGGGCCCCGACGGGCAGATGTACCCGTCTCCCGGCGCCGGAGGCCAGGACTTCGACCCGGAGCAGCTGAAGCAGCTCCAGGAGGCTCTCAAGAAGCTGGCGGCCGAAAAGCAGGGCCAGCCCAAAGAGGGCGAGAAGCCCTGATGAGCGGACGGTCGCCGGACGCGGCCCTTGCCACGCTCGCGCTCGCGACCGTGGCCGTGGTCGCTCCGGCCATCCAGGGCTGCGTCAGCATAGGGTCGTCCACGTTCGCGGACATAGTCCCTGCCCACCAGCCCAAGATGAAGGTGCTGGCGCCAGACTGGCATGCGGCTCTCGTGCTGGGGAACGCGCGATCCTACGACCCCTACGAGGGGTCGTCCCCGGCCGCGGATCCAGAGGCAGGGCGCATCTACGTGGGCAGCTCGTCCGGGCGCTTCTACGCTCTGCGCAGCCAGGACGGCAAGAGGATCTGGTCGTTCGACTCGGGCGAGGCCATCCACGGCTCGCCGGTCCTCTCCGAGGAACGCGACGTCGTGTTCTTCGGGAACGAGGCCGGCCGCATGTTCGCCCTGGCCGCGGGCACGGGCAAGGAGATCTGGCGGTACGAGGCCACGGCCGAGATCCGCTGCAGGCCCCTGCTGCACGAGAAGATGCTCTTCTTCAGGGACGTGCGAGGCAAGGTGCACGCGGTGGACAGCCGCGAGGGATCGGCGCTCTGGCTGTACAGGACCGATCCTCCGGAGGGATTCGTGATCGGCTCGAGCGCGGGCGTGGGGCTCGCCTCGGGCCGCGTCATGGCCGGGTTCACGGACGGGATGGCCCGCGGGCTGAAGCTGCTGGACGGGTCGCTCGCCTGGGAGGCCGACCTCTCGGAGTTCACTCCCGAGGACAGCGCGCACGGGACGCAGAAGACCGACGTGAACGCGACGCCGCTCGTGATCGACCCGGGCACCGTGGTCTTCGCCTCGTTCAAGGGCGGCCTTTTCGCGCTGGATCCGGCCACCGGGTCCATCCTCTGGCGCAGGAGCGACATCACCATGGCCTCGGGCATGGCGCTGCAGGACGACGTGATCTACGTGGCAAGGTCGGGCAAGGGCATCGCGGCCCTCGACGTCGAGGGATCGCGCATATGGGAGAGCGAGTTCACGTGCGGGACCCTGTCCGACCCGATCGTCGAGGACGGCAGGATCTACGTCTCCGACTCCAAGTCCGGCCTGGTCGTGGTCGACGCCGCGACCGGGACCGTGCTGGACAGGTTCGGGCCCATGTGGGGCGCGTCGTCGCAGCCCCTGGTGAGGGCCGGGCGCGCCGTGCTGTTCTCGAACGGGGGCCACGTCTGGGCCTTCCACGTCATAAACCCCTACGAGTGAAGATCCACCTGATAGGCGTGGGCGGCACTGGCATGGGAAACCTGGCCGCGCTGCTCGCGGCATCGGGTCACGAGGTGCGCGGCTCGGACGCAGGCGTGTACCCGCCCATGGACGCCATCCTGGCCGCGGCTGGCATCGAGGTGCGTACCGGGTACAAGGCCGCCAACCTGGAGCCGGCTCCCGACCTCGTGGTGATCGGTAACGTCTGCAGGCCCAACCACCCCGAGGCCAGGGCCGCGATCGAGCGAGGCATGCCGGTCGTCTCCATGGCGACCTCGCTGCGCAGGCTCGTGCTCGGCCACAGGCGGCCGCTCGTGGTGGCCGGCACGCACGGCAAGACCACGACCACGTCCATGGTCGTGCACGTACTCGAGGCGGCCGGCATGGGCCCGGGGTTCCTCGTGGGCGGCATGATGCGCGGCCACGGCAGCGGGGCGGCGACCGGGTCCGGGCACTGGTTCGTGATAGAGGGCGACGAGTACGACTCCGCGTTCTTCGAGAAGCGCGCCAAGTTCCTGTCGTACGCGCCCGAGGCCGCGATCCTCACCTCGGTAGAGCACGACCACGTGGACATCTACCCAACGTGGGAATCGTACCGCATGGCCTTCGTGAGGCTCGCGGGCATGATCCCGCGTCACGGGTGCCTGGTCGCGTGCGCCGACGATCCGGCCGTGACCGAGATCGCCCGGACCACGCGAGGCAGGCTCGTGACCTATGCCACGTCCGGCGGCCGGACGGCAGACTGGCGTGCAGTGGACGTGCGATTCGGCCCGGACTCCACGACTTTCCGGATCGAGACGCCGCGCGGGCCGATCG
>CAZGVR010000054.1:7224-12374 GCA_964528945.1 uncultured Myxococcales bacterium | reverse complement strand
CAGTCGTCCGGACGGGACCTTGACCGGGCCACGCGGCCTGCGGTATAAGCCGGTCGCGGCAACGACGACGAGTCCGGAAGGGCGGATGCGTTGAGGGCAAGGCCATGACGGGGCAAGGCAGGCGAATCGCGATCTTCCTGGCGGGGCCTCCGGAGATCGAGTCGTACGCCGCGGTCACCGTCGTGAAGGGGCGCCCCATGGTCCCGTCCGAATCCCCTCCCGCGTACGATCCGTCCACGAAGATCGTCCCCGCGTCGAACGGGATGTTTCCCCAGGTGCCGGTGCCGCAGTCGTCCCTCGCCCCGACTGCCGTGCAGCCGCCACCGAACTCGGGCACCTCGTCCTCGCCGCACTCGTCGAGGACCGGGGCGCACCCGCAAAGCCCGTCGTCCACCCAGCCATCCTCGCACATGGCTCCAGCCCTCTCGCATCCCTCCGCGGTCGCCACCTGGCAGGGCCCGCACTCGCACCACCCGGTCCCGGGATCGCACGTCTGGCCAGGCGCGCATGCAGCCCTCGGAAGCCAAGCGTCGCCGGCCTTCCCGCACTCGACCGGGTTTCCTTCGGGGTCGCACGACCACTCGAAGGGGGCGCAGATCGGCCCCATCTCGCAGGGCTCTCCTGCAATGCCGTCACCGTCGGTCCAGGTGTCCGCGTCCGCGTCCGCGTCATTGTCCGCTCCTCCGCGGCCACCGCTGCACGCGGTCGCGAGGGAGGCCGCGAACGTGAACAGGCAAGGGGCCGCGAGCCGGAAGGGGAAGACATCGTGGGTTCTCATGCGCCCTCCAGGTGCCATCCAAGGATGCACGGAGTCGCGGGGCGCGGCAATAGGCCCCGAGGTCGGGCCTCGATGTCGGCTGCACGAATGAGAGCCTCCCGAGCGCGGATGTGGACGGGCGGAGATCGGGGCGGGGCGAGAAACGGGGCAAGGGGCGGGGCAAGGGAGCAAGAGGCGGGTCAAGGGGCGGGCGAATGGGGCCATGGAGGAACAGGGGGGGTGTGCAGGGGTGTTTCAAGGCACAGTACTCATAGATATGAGTAATAGATACTCATGGAAATGAGTATTGACCCGGGGTCACCCTGCCGGGGCAATGCCTGCCGGGCATGGCCCTACCGTGGTTCGTGGCTGTCAGGATCGTGCGTGGCTGGCAGGATTGTGGGAGGCAGGGGCGTGGCCGGCAGGGGCGTGGCTGCACGGCACGGCCGAGCAGCACTTGCCGCACACGTCGGCCAGGGGCAGGTCGGCGTGGAGGGCGGCCGCCCGCAGGCAGTGGTCGTAGCAGGCTCGGCGGTCGAAGGGCGAGGACGCGAGGGCCTCGACCGGGCAGGAGCGCACGCACGCCTCGCACTCGCCGCCCGCGCGGAAGGTGCAGAGATCGCCCGAGGGCCGCGGCGTCGGATCGACCTTCAGGGTCGTGACAAGCGAGCCGAGCCTGCCGCAGCAGCCCGAGGCCGTTATCAGGAGGTGGTTCCTGCCGAACGTGCCGAGGCCGGCGACGTGGGCCACGTGCTTGTGCGACCAGCGGCTCGCGAGCGCCGTGGCGTCGAAGTCGTGCGTGGGCGGGCGCACGGCCGCGCGGCCGCCGGCCGCCTCGATGCGGGCGGCCAGGCGGGCCGCGAGCGAGGCGAGCAGGGCGTTGGTCGCGACGTAGGCCTCGGCCCACGACCTGGACGCGATGGGCCCGGCGGTCGCGCGAGAGTTCGCATGGGCGAGGGCAGGGGTGAAGGGCACGAACACGGCAACGACCGAGCGCGCGGCGTCGAGCACGTCCGAGGGAAGCACGTGGCCGGGCCAGGCGTTCGAGCGGATCGCGAGGAACAGGGGGTCGCCGGCGTCCGCGATGCCGAGGATGGGCGCGCGCCACCAGCCGCTGCCCGCGCCGGCGCGGGCAGGGTCGCGGTCCCTGGAAAGGACCTCGGCCAGGGCCTCGCCCTCGAGATCGGCGAGCGTGGGGCTGCTGCGGTCCATGGTCACGGCCTGGAGCGTATCACGGGACTCGCATGGCGGCGCGGTCAGATCACGAACATGCCGCGCAGGCCGAAGACGAAGCAGTACTGGGTCGGCGGGCCCGTGAAGTAGTTACGGAGAAGTCGGGCAGCCGGGCGCGAGGCTAGGGCTCAGTGGCATATGGTCTCCTCGCAGCCCGGCATCCAGGTGCAGCCGATCACGTAGACGACCTCGTCATAGCAGAGGCAGGCGCACGTCGAGGGGCATCCGATGCCGACCGGGCTCGCGTCCGTCCTGAAGCAGTCCTGCCGGCCCTCGCAGAACGAGAGGTCGAAGTCGGCGGCCGCGAGGAAGGGTATGTCCATCCCGGTGGCAGACTCGCAGGAGTCGATGACCGCGGCAGGATCGACGTGGTCGCTGGCGTCGTCGTTGCACGAGGACGCGAGAAGGCCGAGCGCGAGGGCATGGAGGGCCCCGGAGAGGAGGCGATTGCCAGCGATGGACACGGCAGGATCATATGCAATGAGCATGCCGGGATGGAAGAGGTGCAATCCCTCTTATTCGTGGGGCGGACGGATCGGCTCCGCGATGCGCGATGGGCCACGGCGGCACGATGCGGCACGGGCCGCGTGCCAGGGCCCGCGAGAGGGACGAGGCCATCGAGGGCCGTCAGCCCGGATCACTCCACGAGCGGGTTGCGGGCGGAGAGGCCAGGGAAGCGGCCGTAGTCGCGGTCCGCGGTCCAGATCTCGGTCACGCCGGCCGATCTGCAGATGGCCGCGACCCTGGCGTCGTGGACCATGCCGCCCGCGACCTTGCCGCCGGTCATGATGCCGGCGAGGGTCTTCCAGTGGTCGTCGACTTCCCCGAGGAGCACGAGGCCCGGCGACTCCATCCAGGCCTCGACCTGGTCGATCGCACGCGAAAGCGGTGTCGGAGGGGACCAGACGCGGGGATGGGTCACCACGGCCAGGAACTCGTGCACGCAAGGCCACGGGATGGCCCAGGCCGGCCGGCCCTCCGCGAGATCGGCGAGGAGGCGTGACGCCCGGGCGTGCCACTCCGAGTCCTCTCTGTGCGCGTAGACGAGGATGTTCGTGTCGATCGCTATCATCCGCCGCGGCCCTCGTACACGAGGTCGCGGATCCGCTCCCACGAGCCGTCCTCAAGGCCCGGCTGGAGCCCCTTGCCCTTGAAGGAAGCCTTCCTGAGCCTGAACGGGCGGCTCGTCCGGCGACCCGAAAGGAGCCCCCTGGCCCCCTCCTCGATGAGGGCCTTCACGGTGGTCCGCTCCCTGCGCGCGACCTCCTTGAGCTCCCGGAGGACAGGATCGGGAATATGCACGGTCGTCTTCATATGGTCGTATGTATCATACGATATGGCTGTATGCAAGAGAACGGCGAACGGCAAAGGGCGAAGGGCGAAGGGCGGTGCGAGTGCGTGCCTGGGGGCGGCGGGGGTGGTGGTGGCGGGACATGTGGTGGAAGACGGCGCTGGCAGTGGCCGTGGCGATCGGCGGCTGCCGCCCGCCGTCGGAGGCAGAGCTGAAGGCCGAGATCGAGAAGGCGCGCGAGTGCACGTCGGACGCGCAGTGCGAGATCGTGGGGTCCAAGTGCCCGTTCGGCTGCAACATCGCGGTCAACGAGAGCGAAGCGGAGCGGATCCGGGAGATGGTCCTGGGCTTCGAGTCGCGGTGCGTCTACGAGTGCGGAAAGCCCGGGACGCTCTCCTGCGAGGAGGGGATCTGCACGGCGCGGTGAGGGTGGGGCAGGGCGGATCTACAGGCAGTAGTACCCGAGCTCGGCGCCGGTCCAGCCGCAGGACTGGCCGCAGGCCGCGCAGTCGCGGTCGCGGATCGCGCCGCCGTCGCACCAGCGGGCGTGCATGGCGCCGCCGCCCGCGTCCACGCACTCGCCCGGGAAGCCGATGCGGTCGCACTCGGTGACCGTGCCCGGCGGGTTGCACCTGAACAGGCCATCGTCGTTCGCGCCGCACTCCCAGCCGAAGTCCGCGCACGCGTGGTAGAGGGCGGCGCCGCCCTCGCACCAGACCGCGGTCGTTCCGCTGCAGCGGCCCTCCCAGGTCTCGCCGCGGCAGGGGCTGTCCACGCAGCGGTAGAACCCGGCGGGGTCGCGGCCGCAGAACCAGCCGAAGCTCGCGCAGTCGTGGTAGAGGACCGTGTCCGCCTCGCACCAGATCGCGGTCTCGCCCTCGCACCGGCCGGCGAGCGTCTCGTCGCCGCAGGGAGGAGGCGGCGGCACGCAGCGCATGAGGCCCGCGCCGTCGTTGCCGCACACGTAGCCGAAGTCAGCGCAGGGGTGCGTATACACGAGGTCCGCCTCGCACCAGACCGCGGTGGTCCCGTCGCAGCGGCCCTCGAAGGTCTCGTAGCCGCACGGGCCCATGTCGATGTACAGGAGGAAGAAGTCGCTGTACGCGTCCGTGCGCGGGTAGTAGGTGAGCCCCATGCAGTCCGTGCTGTCACCGCCCGAGACCACGCCCATGACGCGCACCTCCCGGCCCGGGATCTCGTAGAGCATGGGGCCGCCCGAGTCGCCGCTGCAGATGCCGGTAACTCCCTCCCCGTCGACCGTGTAGTAGAACCCCGAGTCCATGACCACTGGCATGGTCGTCCAGTAGCGCCTGGTGTTCCAGCCGCCAGAGCCGCTCGTCATGCCGTAGCCCACGGCCTGGATGGTCTGCCCGGCCAGGCCCATGCGATCGAGGTTGATGGGGATGGGCTCGATGCCGTACGCGGTCGCGTCCTCGCCGAGGAGAACGACCGCGACGTCGTACTCGGGACGGCCCAGGCCGCCCGACGTGCCCATGAAGCTCGGGTGCATGTGCCATGCGATCGCGTTGAAGGTCCGCTCCGGGAAGATGTAGTTCTCGCCGATCATGAAGCGGACCGAGCTCGTGACGTTCTCCACGCAGTGGGCGGCCGTGAGCACGGCCCTGGGCGCCACGAGCGTGGCCGTGCAAGAGCCTCCTCCGTCGAGGCTGAGCGCGCCGATGGCCTTCATCTGGCCGGGCGTGAGCGTCACGATCTCCGGGTAGGTGACCCCGTTCGCGATGTCCTGGCTGGCCTGCTTGAGATAAAGGATTATTTCTGGTACGGCAGGGGGTTCTCACTGACAATTCCGGGTTTTTTTGCCAAGCGGGTGCACAACTACGCTTCAAAAGTGACTATACCTGGCATTAT
>CAZGVR010000054.1:0-7214 GCA_964528945.1 uncultured Myxococcales bacterium | reverse complement strand
CGTGTCGGTCGTGGGCGCGGGCTCGCTGCTGCAGGATGCGATCTGCGCTGTCACGAAGGCCAGGAACGCGGTCGCGAGCAACCTCTTCATCGGCCTCTCCTTGTCCCCGCCCCAGGGCGTCGTCCGGTTCGACCGGCCGGACGGCAGATCCCCCCCCCGGTCATGTCCGTCCGCGGTCGCCGGAGGTTACATCCGGTTGTGCGCAAAAGGATACCACTATATGAAGGCGTGTCCAGGGTCGTGATGATATGAGGAGGCATCGGCCAGGCGAGGCCGAGATCGCGGAGCTGCTGCGGGCGCTCGACGAGCCGCCGTGCCACGCGGACTGCGGCCCGCTGTGCGCGGCAGCGGGCCGTGGCGAGCCGATCTGCTGCATCGGGGAGGAGGCGCTGCCAGCGGTCTTCGACTGGGAGTGGCGGTTCCTCGCGCGGCGGACGCGCATGCTGCGCAGGTGGAGGCCCGCGACGGGGCGGAGGGCCCCGGCCTTCGTGGCGCGCAAGGCAGGGTGCGACGTGTTCGTGAGGTGCCCGGGCGCGGGCGCGTGCGATCGCGAGTGGCGGCCGTTCGTGTGCAGGACCTTCCCGCTCGAGCCGCTAGTGGGCCCGGACTGGGCCATGATCGGGGTCGTGTTCAACTCGGACTTCGAGGCGAGCTGCCCGCTCGCGGGCGAGCCCTGGCGGCTGCGGAAGGCCTTCGTGAGGGCGTGCGTCCTCGGGTGGAACCGGGTCCTCACCTGGGAGCCCGAGATGCACGAGATCTACCGGGACTGGAGCAGGTCGAGAAGGCTGAGGGCCGGCCGGAAGCGGCTGCCCGTGATGGGGTTCGACCTGCGCGGCGCGTGGCGGGCGCTCATCCCTGCGCGGCCGCCGGGGAGATGGAAGGGCAAGGGCGCGGGGAAGGGGAAGGGCTAGCGCAGCAGGCGGGCGGTCACGGCGCGGGCCAGGGCCTGGTAGAGCGTGACCGATACGTTCCGGATGCTCCATAAGGGCCGCATCTCGCCGCCCATGACCACGAATCCCTGGTCCTTCCTGACGGCCGATACTATGCGGCGCGCGACCCTGTCCGGATCGGATCCGACGCGCTCGACCCCGCGCTCGATGCGCTCCCTCACGGCCTGCGGGATGCGCAGGCGAGCGCCGCCCATGACGTTCGTGCGGATCGCGCCGGTGCAGACCACGGTCACGCGGATGGAATGGACCGCAAGCTCTGCGTTCAGGGACTCGGACAGGCCGACCACGGCGAACTTGGTCGCGCAGTAGGGCGCTACGTAGGGCAGGCCCACGAGCCCGGCCATGGAGGCCGTGTTCACGATGTGGGCTCCGCCTCCCTGCGCGATCATGCGAGGCACGAACGCGCTCACGCCGTTCACCACGCCCCAGAGGTTGACGCCGACGATCCAGCGCCAGTCGTCCAGGCCGATGCTCTCCACATGGCCGCCCACGCAGACCCCGGCGTTGTTGTGGAGGACGTCGCACCTGCCGTGGGCCGCGTACACGGCCGCGGCCAGATCGGCCACGGCGGGCGCGCTCGAGCAGTCCACGACGTGGGCCGTGGCCCGGGCGCCTGTGCCCGCGACCTCGGCGCGCGCGGCCTCGAGGCGGGCCTCGTCGATGTCCACGATGTGCAGGTGCGCCCCATGGCGCGCGAACGCGAGCGCGGTCGCGCGGCCGATGCCCGAAGCCGCGCCCGTGATCACCACGACCGCCCCGTCGAGCTTCCTCACTGCTCCCTCCCGGTGTCCTGGCCGCGCAGGGGGCAGGCCATCTCGACGTGATCCATGAACGCTATGCACCTGTTGCACGGCTCGCAGTGCGACGCCGTGGCCTCGCCGCGCTCCATGCGGCGCGGGAGGTCCGGCTCGAGTATCAGGGGCCGCGCCATGGCCAGGAGGTCGAAGCCGCCGGCCACGAGCCGCTCCATGGTGGGCAGCGTTCTGATGCCGCCCACGAGCACGAGCGGGATCCGGACCGCCTCGCGCACGCGCCGCGCGTCCTCCAGGAAGTAGGCTTCCGTGAAGGGCCAGGACCTGACGAGCAGGCGGCCCATCACGAGGAGCCCGGCCTTCTTCACCAGGCTGGTCTGGCCGCGGTACATGTCTTGGAAGGGCACGTCGCCGCGCATTATGTACATGGGCGTGCGGCTGACGAAGCCGCCCGAGAGCACGAGCGCATCCGCGCCCTCCTGCTCCAGCATCCCGGCGACGAGGATCGCCTCGGGAAGCTCGAGCCCGCCCTCGAACCCGTCCGAGAGGTTGGCCTTCACGAGCACCGGGAACCCGGGCGGGACAGCGGCGCGGACCGCGCGCATCACGTGGGCGACCATGCGGAAGCGGTTCTCGAGGGAGCCACCCCAGCGGTCGAGGCGGCGGTTCGTGTGCGGGGACAGGAACTGCGAGAGCAGGTATCCGTGCCCGGCGTGGATCTCGACCGCGTCGAAGCCGGCCTCGACCGAGAGGGCTGCGGCCCGGCCGAATGCCGAGGTCACGCGATCGATGTCCGCTTCGGTCATGACGCGCGGGTAGAAGAGCCCGTAGCGGTTGAAGACCGCGGACGGGCCCATGGCGCGCGTGCCGGTGAGCGACGGGGTCGCGAAGTAGCCGCAGTGGCCGATCTGGATGGAGGCGGCCGCGCCCTCGCGGTGCACTGCGTCCGTGACCTCGACCAGCCCGGGCCTCGCTTCCGGGAGGTCCAGGGAGATCTGGTGCGCGTACGTCCTGCCGTCCATGGAGACGGAGGCGTAGGCGACGGTCGTGAGGGCGGCCCCGCCTGCCGCCACCTCCCCGTGGTAGCGGGCGAGCGAGGGGGACGGAATGCCGCCCGGGGCCATGCCCTCGAAGGCCGCGGAGCGGGCGATCCTGTTCCTGAGATCGAGACCGCCGAGGCGGAAGGGCGCGAACACCGGGCTCGTCACGCCTGCTCCCCGGGAGGCGGCGCGTGGACGCGGCCTCCGACCAGGGCCCGGACCGCGGCCTCCACGCCGTCGATCGTGAGCTGGTACATCGGGAAGATGGAGCGGATCGCGGCGGCCGTGCCCCACTCCCAGTTGCCAGGGGGATCGGGGTTCAGCCAGGCGGCCCGCGGGAAGCGGCGGGCGAGCGCTAGCAGCCGGTCGCGGCCCGGCACGGCCTCCATCTCGTCGTGGTACAGGGCGCCCCAGGGGGAGACCAGCTCCGAGGGGGCCATGGCCGCGTCCCCGACGATCACGAGCTTCCACCGCGGGTCGAGGTCGGCGACCGCGTCGTGGAGCGGGACCCACTCCCGGAGGTCGTCGTCCGTGTAGAGCTTTCCGTAGACGCAGTTGTGGAAGAAGTGGTAGCGGAAGTCCTTCAGGTGGCGCGAGGCGTGGGCCGCGGAGAAGAGCCGCTCCACGAGGTGCGCGTGCGGCTCCATGGTCCCGCCAACGTCCATGAGCAGGAGCAGGCGCACGTCGTTCACGCGCGGCGACCGGAACACGAGGCTCAGGTCGCCCGCGCTGCGCGCGGTCGAGTCTATGGTGGCGCGGAGATCCAGCTCGCGCGGCTGGCCCGAGCGGGTCAGCTCGCGGAGGCCGCGGAGCGCGACGCGCACCTGCCGGGTGTCGAGCACGCGGTCGTGGCGGTATGCCCTGAAGCGCCTCTCCTCGGCCACCCGGATCGCGCGGCGGGCGTGCCCGGGGCCCCCGACGCGCAGGCCGGAAGGGTGCCAGCCCGAGTGCCCGAACGGGGACGTGCCGCCCTTGCCGATCCAGCGGGAGCCGCCCTGGTGCGCCTCGCGCTGCTCGGCCAGGGTCTTCTCGAACAGCGAGAGCAGCTCCTCGAGGCCGAGCGACTTCAGCCTGGCCACGACCTCCGGGGACAGCAGCTTCTCGTAGCGGAGCGGGTCCGAGAGCCATTCCCTGAGCTTGGCCGGGAGGTCGATGGGCACCTCGAGGCCGCCGAAGATCTCCAGGAAGGCCTCGTCGAACGCGTCGAAGCGCGACTCGGTCTTCACCAGCAGGGACCTCGAGAGGTTGTAGAACCCGGTCAGGCTCTGGCGCTCGAGGCCGATCTCGAGGGCCTCCATGAGCGCGAGCCACTCCTGGATCGAGACGTCGACGCCTCGGCGGCGAAGCGCGAAGAAGAGGTCCAGGAGGACCCCCGGAGCGGCCTGGCTCACCGCCACCTGACGTCCGGCCCGGGCTTGCGCGGCCGGCCCTTGCCTCCGCCCCTGACCGCCTCCAGCGCCGCCTCGAGGTCGGTCTCCCTCTTCACGAGCGTGCCCAGGAAGGGGATGCCGCCGTCGAGCGCCTCGGGGCCGACGCCTCCCCTGCGGAGGGCCGAGATCCAGTCGACCAGCTCCGAGGTGGACGGCGGCTTGCGCAGATCGCAGGACTCCCGGAGCCAGTAGAAGCGCTCGAGGCAGCGCTCGAGTAGCTTGCGCGGCAGGTCCGGGTGGTGGACCGCCACGATGCGTGCCATGAGCTCCGCGGACGGGAACTCGATGAAGTGGAACACGCAGCGGCGCAGGAACGCGTCGGGCAGCTCCTTCTCGTTGTTGCTCGTGATGACGACGACGGGCCGGTGCACCGCGACCACCTCGTCGCCGGTCTCCGGTATCACGAACCGCATCTCGTCGAGCTCGTTCAGGAGATCGTTCGGGAACTCGAGGTCGGCCTTGTCGACCTCGTCGATCAGCAGGACCACGCGCTCGGCCGAGCGGAACGCCCTGCCGAGCGGCCCGAGCTCGATGTAGCGGCGGATGTCGCGGACGTCCCTGTCGCCGAACCTGGAGTCGTGGAGCCGGGCCACGGTGTCGTAGACGTACAGCCCGTCGGCCGCCTTGGTCGTGGACTTCACGAACCAGCGGACGAGCGGCATCCCGAGCGCCTCGGCCACGGACGTGGCGAGCAGCGTCTTGCCGGTGCCGGGCTCGCCGCGCACGAGGAGCGGCCTTCCCAGGGCCACGGCCACGTTGACGGCGTCCCTGAGCGCGTCCGCGACGATGTAGCGATCGGTACCCCTGAAGAGGTCGAATTCCTCGCGCATGCTCCGCAGGGTTTAGCCCGTATCCCGCCCGGCTTCAAGTGGTGCCCGGCCGAGTTGACATCATCGTACCCCCTCCCTAATCTGATTTGCCTGGACGACGGGCGGCGCGCGCCGGCCGCGCGCCGCGCGCGGGAAGGATGGCGGAGAGGGTGGAAGCGACGGGGCAGGGCGCACGGACCGAGATGGTCCTCGGTGCGAGCCTTCCGCGGGCCGTGCTGGTCCTAGCCATGCCGGCCGTCGGTTCGATGCTCGTCCTGTCCGGGTTCGGGCTGGTCGACGCGTACTGGGTGGGGAAGACCGGCCCGGCGGCGGTCGCGGCAATGAGCGCGGCCTCGTACTTCCTCTGGTCCATGCACTCGCTCGTGAGCCTGGTGGACGTGGGGACGCACGCCCACGTGGCGCGCCGCGCCGGGGAACGCGACTGGCCGCGCGTGGGCTCCGCGGCAATGGAGGGGCTTGCCCTATGCCTGCCGGTCTCGCTCGCATCCATGGCCGCCTTCATGGCCCTCGCCGACCGGGCCTTCGCTTTCATGGGGGCCAGCGGGGACGTGGCCGCCCTCGCGCGGGAGTACTTCGACATCACAGTGCTGGGGCTGCCGGTGACCCTCGCCTACATGGTGACCGGAGCCATCTTCCGCGGGACCGGGGACACGCGGACGCCGCTCTTCATACTCCTCTCGAGCTTCCTGCTGAACGCGGTGCTGGATCCCATCCTGATACGCGGTTGGGGGCCGCTGCCGCGCATGGGGCTGGCGGGCGCGGCGCTCGCGACCGTGGGGTCCCAGGCGCTGGGCGTAATCCCCGGAATACTGATCCTTGCGCGGCGCGGACTGCTGGGGGACCGGCGGCCGGCCCTCACCATCCGTTCCTTCTCCATCCTCAGGATCGGCCTGCCGACCTTCGTGCAGGGGTTCATGTTCTGCGCCGTGTACGTTTGCCTGGTGAGGTTCATCATGCCCTATGGGGTGCAAGGGCTCGCGGCGCTGGGCGTCGGGCACAAGCTGGAGGGCCTCAACTACATGGTCGCCGTCGGGTTCGGGCAGGCGGTTGCGTCCCTGGTGGGGCAGTCCCTCGGCGCCCGGGATCCGCGGAGGGCAGAGAGGGGGACCTGGCTGGCCACCGGGCTGGTGTCGGCCTTCGCGCTCCTCCTGGCCGTCGTGTTCGCGAGCGTTCCCGGCAGCCTCGTCGGGCTGTTCGTGGACGATCCGGCCACTATCGCGGCCGGGACGACCTACCTCAGGATCGTGGCCATCTCCCAGGTCCCCATGGTCGTCCACGTGGTCCTGTCCGGGGCCTTCTCCGGGGCGGGAGACACGCTGCCGCCCATGATCCTGTCAGTGGCGCTGATGGTCATGCGCATCCCGCTCGCCTACCTGCTCGCGGGCACGGGAGGAGGGGGGCTGGAATCGATCTACTGGGCGATCTCCCTCACCACGGTGCTCGAGGGTGTGCTGGCCTCGGCATGGTTCCTCGCGGGGCGCTGGAAGAGCCACGGGATCTGAGCCATAGGAGACGGTACCGGCGCTGGTCCGTCGGCACCCCAGGAACATGGCTGGTAGTATATTGCAATGGGTGGCGCCCGGGGAGGCGCTGGGGCGGGCTCAGCGGCTCCCGAAGGTCGTCTTGAGCAGCCTGAGGGCGCGCCGCCGGTCGTCCGCCGACAGCCGCCTGATGAAGGAGAGGAGCTTCTTCATCTGCGGATCCTCGACCGGGAGGTCTATCTGGACCGAGCTCAGCTTGGCCGGCTTGCGGCCCGCGACCTCGCCAATCCCTTCCTTGTCCATGACTTCCGCGATGTCGGTGTCCAGTGCGTCGCAGACCTTCATGACGGTCCTGACGGAAGGGTTCGTGCCTGACTCGATCATGGACACGTACTTGAGTGAGAGGCCTGATTCGCGGGCCAGCTGCGCCTGTGTCATCTCCCTAGACTGGCGCAGTGCGGTGAGCTGGCGGCCCAGCCTCTTCGAGAAGGTGTCGAACTTCATCGCAACTCCTCTTCGTCTTCCGGTGAGGAAGAAGGACATATCTTAATGAGTCGCACCCTGGATTGCAAGTCCGCCGGGCGTCCCGGCGCCTTCCAGGACCGCGTGGGAGCGCGGGAGACGGGGCACCGCAGGATGTCGCAGGGCCCGACCCTTTCCCTTTCTTGTTTGCGAGACCTGGGGTCTGGTAAGATCTTTCCGTACGGGTCGCCATTCGACGTGGAGGGATC
>CAZGVR010000053.1:4457-12459 GCA_964528945.1 uncultured Myxococcales bacterium | reverse complement strand
CTCCTGAGCGTCCTCCTCGGCCTCGGCGTCCACGTCTCCGGGCTGCGAATTCCCGCCGCCGCAGCCGGCCGCGAGCGCGGAGACGCACAACACCCAGGCGCACGTCCACTTGCTCATGCAGGAACCTCCTCGGCGATCACACGACCTCGTGAAGATCGAGACGGTCGTCGAAGCGCCACAGGCCCAGGTTGGGGACCGACTCGACCGCGTACCTGAGCTTGGCATCCACCTCGCGGGCGATGATCACGCCTCGCACGGAAGCCCGGCGCCTCCCCGAACCGTGCTCGGTCTTCATCCAGGTGAGATAGCGGCACATCTGCCCCACGACCGCGTCGGTTGGGCGCCCTCGCTGAGCTCGAAGACCCACCAGACTGGCGGCCGCTCTCGATGGCCGAGCAGGTCGATGCAGTTCACGGGCGTGAAGACCTGCCTGCCCGGAAGGCCGTGCTCCTCCCTGCGCGCAAGGACGACACCGTCGCGAACGGCGAACTGGGTCTCCATCCAGTTGCGCTCGAGGTTTTCCTCGAGTGCCTTCTCCAGCAACCGCTCGCTGCCCCTATCCCTGACCGTGCACGCAATCGCAGGGTTTGAATCCGGTTCTCCCGCATTCAGCCATTGCCAGAGGATCCCGGAGGTCCCGGTGGGGAAGTACCTCTGCACGAGGATGCTGAGTACCCTGAACCGGTCCTCGAAGCGCGTCGCGAGCCTGTGGAAGACACGCTCGTCCAGGCGAGCGCACCTCACGTGCTTGAGGACCTCCCATGCCTCGGCGCGCGACTCGAGGGCATCCATGAAGGCCGCCCTGGTGTCGTCCCACGCCTCGAGCCGCCACACGCCGTCGTTCGCCAGATGACGGAACGGGTACTCGATCTTGACGGGCCGGATCGGCCAGTCCGGGAACAGCGCCCCCAGCATCCTGCCGAAGGCGTCCCTCAGGCCGCCGTCCAGCATCACCTGGCTCGTGGTGATCTTGCCCTTGTGTATCAGGAGGACGACGGTCGCGACCAGGATCGGCTTGTACGGCTTCGCGATCCCCCCGGACCGATCCACGCGCAGGTTCTCCACGCGCTTGCAGAACTCCTCGAAGCGTTCGTCGCCCTCGAAACGCCCTGCCCTCGCGTATCCCATCTCTGCCAGCCGATACTACAGGCCGCAGGCCCAGGCCGCAATCAGCATCCCACGACCTGCATTCCCACTGACCTCGCCGCACGGCCGAGGGCCGTGTCGTGCGTGGCCATGACCATGGGACGCTCGCGCACCTCCTGCCAGAGCAGGGCGGTCGACAGGTGGATCGCGTCCAGGGTCTTCACCGGGACAGGAAACGGCATGGCGGCCCTCGACAGCACGACGCGCGTCACGCCCACGATCTCGACGTGATCCATGGCCCTGAACACTCCTTCGCGCAGCGTGGCAACCGACCCGTCCTCGAGGCCAGCCTCGTGCCGCATCCGGTCTATCGTCCGGAGGCATTCGACGCGGCAGATCTCGCTGCAGACCGCTGCCTCGATCGCCGTCCATTCCGCGAGCCGTCCTGGCTCGCCGAGCAGCTTCCTCAGAAGGACCGAGGAATCCAGGTATACGATCACCTGTTCCCCCTCTCGGCGATGAGCGCCTCGAGGCTGTCCGCGCCCTTGATCATGATCGGCCGGATAGCGAGGCTGGAGAATGGATCCAGCGGTGGCCTGGAGGCGAGGAGGTCGAAGTCGGGAGGCTCGACAGGGACAATCACCGCGACCTGGTTCCGCCTGTCGAACACGTGGACCTCGCGCCCCTTGCGGACCATGCCCAGGTAGCGGCTCAGGTTCGCCTTCAGCTCGGCAATGTTCACCTTGATCATGACCATATGATGGTCTGATATGGTCATATCGTCAAGCCACCCTTCGACCCGGAGATCCGGCACGACGGGGAATCGCGCCCGGGGCACGGGAAGTTTCCGGCTGGCGACGCCGGCTTCCCCGGGGCTCGCGTTTCGGGTAGAAACGCGATGGGACGTGCTCGTCTTGACCGGAACCCCGAGGAGGGAATGGCATGGGAAACGGGAGACATCCGAACGCAGGTGTGCCGATCGTGATCCTCGGAGCCGGGCGCACCGTTGCAGGCATCCCGGGCATGGCGGGCGCCGCGAGGCGGTCGTACGCCGCCACGGACCACGACAGGATCCGGAAGGCCGTGCGCGACGGGCTACTCCGCCGGAGCAGGGAGTCCTACCACAGCGTCCACGTCGACGTGAAGCGCGACCCGGACGGCGGACCCGAGGCGCTGGTCGCCTACATGCTCCGGGCCTCGACGTACACCGCCGACGTGGCCAGGCTGGGCGTGGACCGGCGATTCAGGGTCTCATCCACGAGGTGGGACTACGACCCGGAGGACGACCTCGGGGAGGCGTACGGGCCGCCGACAGGGGCTGGGGCGGCGAAGGGCCCGAAGGCGGGAGGCGGCAAGCTCCCGCACATGGTATTCGGCACGCCCGTCCCGGAGATCCCGTCGGCGAGGGCCGGGGTGGAGCACGCGTGCAAGGTGGCAAGGAAGGCGGGGTACAGGGTCGTAAAGCTGCTAGGGAAGAAGGCGAGCGCGAAGAACTACAGGAAGTACCTGCGCGGGCGGCTGCTCGCCTTCGGAAACATCGGCCACGGGTTCAAGGGCGGCATAGTCCTCGACGACGGCATCCTCCCCTGGCAGTGGTTCGACGGGCTGTCGTCGAAGGCGATCCGGCCCGAGGTCGCGTACTTCAACTCGTGCCTGGTCTTCAACAAGCCGCTGCTCCCGGCCGTCATGAAGGCAGGGGCCCGGACCTTCGTAGGCGGAAAGACCACCCTGCTCATCGGCGACTCGGAAGAGGTGTTCGGGTGCTTCTGGACCCGGGTCCTCGGGGAAGGGGCCAAGATGGGGACCGCGCTCGAGGCGTGCGAGCGGAAGCACTATCCTGACCCTGGCGCGCACGGGGTCCGCGGCGACAGGGGAACCTTCCGGGATCCGTGATATCCTGCGCGGGAGAGGCTCGGATGAGCGGGAAGCGCAAGGAAGAGGGGGTCGGCATCGTGATCCAGAAGGCGTCGGGCGGAAAGCCGGTGCCGGCCGCCGATCGCGCCAAGATCGAGCGGCTCGTGAGGGAGAGGATCCTCGCGAAGGACGCGGAGCCGGTCATGAAGGTCCAGGTGGAGGTGAAGCGCGGGCCGGGAGGCAGGCCGCGCGCGGTAGTTGCGACCCTCCTGCGGGCAAGGACGTTCACCGCGGACCTCGTCAGCATCGAGGTGGACGAGGACTTCGAGCCCAAGCCCGGGCAGTGACCGGGCCGGACCAGGCATCCATCCGGGCTGGCGGGTTTCAGGGCCCGTTCGTGGCGGTCACGGTCACGGCGCCCGTGCCGTCGTAGTAGCGCTCCACGATCACGTAGACCGTGACCGGGCTGCCGGTCGAGTTCGTGTAGGAGAGGTTCTCGGGCGAGTCGCTGTAGGCCCCGCACGTCGTGGCAGCGCAGGACGCGACCCGCTCGATGACCACGTCCTGCGTGCCCGTCTCCGTCAGCCTGAACGTGTTCCCTGGCTGCACCGTGGCCACGAACCAGATCTCCGGGCCTGTTGCGTAGCCGCACCCGGATCCGCCGGTCCACACGTCCTGGAAGGCAGAGAAGTTGCCGCTCCAGCCCGTGGTCGAGGTCATGTCGATCGCGTTCGAGCACGTGTAGCCAGCGGGCGCCGGGGCGTTGGTCGTGGTCACGGACACGCTCCCCGTCCCCGCGTAGTACCGCTCGACGATCAGGTACAGGGTCGAGGATGATCCCGTGCCGTTGAACCAGGTGATGCTCTCGGGCGTGTCCGAGTAGCTCGCGCACGTCGTTGCGGAGCAGGAGGACACGCGCTCGACCACCACGTCCGTGCCAGACGTCTCGGAAAGCGTGAAGATGTTGCCTGCCGGCACTGTCGCCGTGAACCAGACCTCTGGCCCGCCAGCGTACCCGCACGAGGACCCGCCGTCCCAGATATCGTCGTAGTCGGCGTAGCTGCCTGTCCACGTGCCCGGCGTGGTGGCGTCGATGGCGCTCCCGCACCCGTACCCCGCGGGCGGCGGGCCGTTGGTCACGGTGACGGACACGGTCCCGGTGCTGGAGGAGGAGTAGGCCTCGACGAGGATGTAGACGACCGCGGACGACCCTGTCGTGTTGTACCACTCGAGGTACTCTGGCGTGTCGGAGTATGCCGTGCACGTCGTTGCAGAGCATCCGGACACGCGCTCGACGACCACGTCCGTGCCGGAAGTCTCCGTGATCGAGAAGATGTTCCCGGCCGCCACCGTTGCCCTGAACCAGACCTCCCGGCCGCTCCCGTACCCGCACGAGTACCCGCCGGACCAGTCGTTCTGGAAGGACGCGAGCGACCCCGACCAGGACGAGACGGACGTGACGTCGATCGCCCCGGCGCAAGTGTAGCCCGCCGGTGGCGCGGTGTTCGTGAAGGTGAGCGTCACGGCGCCCGTGATCGAAGAGCCATAGGCCTCCACGAGGAAGGTCACGAGGAGTGGGGAGGCCGAGTCGTTGTGGATCTCCATGCGTTCCGGCTCATCCGCGTAGGAGGTGCAGGTCGTGGAAGAGCAGGACGTCACCCTCCCTATCACCATGTCGGTCGTGGATGTCTCCGACACGACGAAGATGTTCCCGGCAGGGATCGTGGCCGTGAACCAGATCTCGCGGCCCGCGGCATACCCGCACGAGTAACCACCGGACCAGTCGTTCTGGTAGTCGGCGAGGGTGCCGCTCCAGGTGGATAGCGACGTCACATCGATGGCGCCGGGACAGTCGTACCCTTCTGGCGGCGCCTCGTTCGTGAACGCCAAGCTCACCGTCCCGCTGGTCCCCGAATAGCGCTCGACAATGAAGTACACGGTCCTCGGGGACGAGGTCTCGTTCCGGTAGGAGTACGTCTCGGGCTCGTCAGAGTAGCTGCTGCAGGTCGAGGCGGTGCACGACCCCACGATCTCTATTATGACGTCGCTCGTCGACGTCTCCCTTGCGGTGAAGACGTCGCCGGCGGCCACGGTCGCCTTGAACCATGCCTCCGCGCCGTATGCGCCGCCGCAAGCGAATCCGCCGGACCAGTAGTTCCCGAAGTCCGAGAAGTTGCCGGTCCATGACGCGAGCGACGTCACGTCTATTGCGTCAGCGCACGTGGTGCCCGGGCCGGTCGGGCAGTCGGGGTCGGACAGGTCGTCGAACCCGTCGCAGTCGTCGTCGAAGGAGTTGCCTCACTCCTCGACCGGGGCGCAGCAGGCGGTGTACGTGCAGGTGGGCGTGCAGTCGCGGGTGCCCACCTCGCCGCCGCCCGTCAGGCAGTAGAGACCGGTCGATCCGCGCACGCACTGCATGCCAGCGCCGTCGTCGGCGATCGAGCTGCAGTCGTCGTCCAGGCCGTTGCAGACCTCGGCGGTCGGGGTGCAGCCGCCGACGCACACGCCCGAGGCGTTGCACGTCTCGGGCGAGGTGCAGGTCCCGCACGAGGTGCCACAGACCGGATCAGCCCCGCACTCACGGCCCGTGCAGTCGGGCGTGCATGAGGAGACGCACTGCCCGGCCGAGTTGCAGACATCGGGTGACGTGCAGGAGCCGCACGGCGTTCCGCACGACGGGTCTGGCCCGCACTCCCTTCCGAGGCACGCGGGCACGCAGGCGCACGTCCCCGAGGCGTCGCATATCTCGGTCGTCGGATCGCAGGTGCCGCACGACGTGTAGCAGACCGGATCCATGCCGCACTCGCGGCCCGCGCAGTCCGGCACGCACGCGCCGCAAGTGCCGGGCAGCCAGTCCTCGTCCACGCTGCCGTCGCAGTCGTCGTCGAGGCCGTTGCACTGCTCGTCAGGCACGGCGCAGTCGGCCGCAGCCGGGATCTCGCAGTGGGAGGTGCACGTCCCGCTGCCAAGCGTGGAACAGACGGTCGTGCAGGCGGTCTCGGACCCGGCCGAGCAGGGGTAGCCCTCGTCCACGTTGCCGTCGCAGTTGTCGTCCGCGCCGTTGCACGCCTCGGCTCCCGAGGCGAAGGCGCACGGGTACCCGCAGCCTGGCACGCCATCGTCCACGTCCCAGAACCCGTCCGCGCAGTAGATCCGGCACTCGCCGGACATGCACCGGGCGATCTGGTTCGCGCCGCCGGCAACGCAGGGGGTGTCGCAGTCGCCGCAGTGATCCGCTTCGGTCATCAGGTTCACGCACTCGCCATGGCAGTTCGTGAGCCCGCCCGTGCAGGGCGCGTCGGCGGCCGTGTCGGCCCCGTCCGGAACGTCGTGATCGGAGGTGTCCCAGGGATCGAGGACGGTGTCGGCGCCCGTGTCGGTCGGGTCCTGGGTCACGGACGCGCAGCCGGCCGGGAGGACCAGAGCCGGCACAATGGCCAGGGCAGCGGACCATGCCTTCATGCGGTGCCTCCGGTCGGGAAAGATGCTACAGAACACAGTGTACAGTCGGCAAACCGGCCGGGCAAGGCATGCTCGATGACCGCGGAACCGGGACCTGGGATGCGGTCTGTACCGGCAGCAGGGGTTCCCGTAAGATGCGGGGATGCGGATGGACGTCCTTCGGGGCAAGCGCGCCCTCGTGACCGGAGCCTCGAGCGGGCTCGGGGCCGAGTTCGCGGCCCAGCTCGCGGCTGCCGGGTGTGACCTGGTCCTGGTCGCCAGGCGCGAGGACAGGCTGCGCGAAGTCGCGGACGCGGCCAGGTCGGGGAGCGGGGTCGAGGTCGACGTGCTGGCGGCCGATCTGGGCACGCGCGAAGGCTGCGACGGGCTCCACGAGCGACTGTCGGGCGCCGGTAAGCAGGTGGACGTCCTCGTGAACAACGCCGGGTTCGGCGTGTACGGGGACTTCGCAGGCACGCCCTGGGAGCGGACGCTCGCCATGCTGGAGCTGGACGTGGTCTCTCTCGTTCACCTGACCCGCGTCTTCCTGCCTGCCATGATCGAGCGGCGCACGGGCTGGGTCCTCATGGTCTCGTCCATCGGCGCGTTCCAGCCCACGCCCACGTACGCCGCGTACTCGGCGGCCAAGAGCTTCGTGCTCTCGTTCGGCGAGGCCGTGAACCACGAGCTCAGGGGCACGGGCGTGAGCGTCACGGTCCTCTCGCCGGGCGTGACCGCGACCGAGTTCCTGGAGGTCGCGGGCCAGAGGACGACCCTCTACCAGCGGCTCATGATGATGAGGAGCAAGGACGTGGTGCGCACCGGGATCCGGGCCATGCTGCTGCGGCGGCCGAGCGCGGTCGCCGGCTTCCTCAACAGGCTGTCCGCCTGGTCCATGCGGTTCTTGCCCCGCAGGCTCGCCACCATCATCGCCCACCTCACGATGAAGCAGCCGGCCGGGACGACATGAGGGGCACGACCACGATCGAGGCCGAGTTCGTCGTCGCGGGGTCCGGGCCGGGCGGCGCGACCGTGGCGCGCGAGCTCATCCGGGCCGGGCGCAGCGTCGTCCTCCTGGAGCGCGGCACGGATCACAGGGGACGCATCCACTACGGCACGTACCCCGGAGCGCTCCTCTACAGCGACAGGATGAGCCTGCTCTTCACCCAGGAGGGCCTGAACATCATACGGCCCATAATGTTGGGCGGGGCGACCTCCATGTTCTGCGGGTGCGCTGCCCCTCCGCCAGCGTGGCTTGCGGACAGGTACGGGATAGACCTCGGCGCGGAGGGTGACGAGCCGATCTCCGAGCTCGAGATCGCGCCGCTGCCCGCGTTCCTGCGCGGCCGGGCCTCCACCCGGATAGCGAGCGCCGCCCGGTCGATCGGGTACGACTGGTTTCCCCAGCCCAAGTTCATGAGGCCGGCCCGCGCGCGGAGGTTCGAGTGCGGGGCGTCCTGCATGCTCGGGTGCAGGTGCGGGGCCAAGTGGAACGCGGCCGAATGGGTGGACGAGGCGGTCGCCGCGGGCGCCACGGTCCAGACCCAGGCCAGAGTCGAGCGGGTCCTCATCGAAGACGGCCAGGCCGTCACAGCGCTCCTGCCGAGCGACTACTGATCCT
>CAZGVR010000053.1:0-4447 GCA_964528945.1 uncultured Myxococcales bacterium | reverse complement strand
CGAATGGGTGGACGAGGCATCGACCATGGGCGCGGACCTGAGGGCCGGCGCGGCAGTGTACCGGGTCGTGATCGAGGGGGGACGGGCCTCTGGCGTAGAGGGCACGATCGACGGGGCCCCGTTCGCGGCAAGGGCGACCAGGGCGGTGGTGCTGTGCGCGGGCGGGATCGGGACGCCCCGCATACTGCACGCCTCGGGCATGCAGCGCGCGGGGAGCGGCATGACCATGGACGTGACGGTCATGGTCTACGGCTTTTCCGACGAGCCGGGCACGGGCGACGAGCCGCCCATGACGTGGTCGTGGGAGAACGAAGCCGAGGGGTACATGCTGTCCACGCTCACGGACCCGTGGCTCATGTATCCGCTCGCGAACGGGCGGCTCGGCCCCAGGCACCTCGCGAGCTGGTGGGACTGGCATCACCTTCTGGGGATCATGATCAAGCTCAAGGACGACGTCTCGGGCGGAGTGTTCCCGGACGGCCGGATCTCGAAGCCGCTGGGCCGCGGCGAGAAGGCGCGTATGGGCAGGGCGTTCGACGTGTGCCGGCGGATCCTGCTCGAGGCCGGCGCAGATCCGGGGTTCGTGTTCATGTCGCCGGAGAGGGGAACCCACCCGAGCGGGACCGTGAGGATAGGCGATATCGTCGATCGGGACCTCGGTATCCGCGGCGTGCGAGGGCTCTACGTGTGCGACGCTAGCGTGTTCCCCGAGGCGCTGGACAGGCCGACCGTGCTGACGATCATAGGCCTCGGCAAGAGGCTCGCCCGCATGCTCGCGGCGTGACCACGGCGGGCCGCACCCGTTCCACGCACTAGGACGCGATCGCCATGGGGCGTCCGGGGCGGCGCCCGCTCATGGTCTCTTGCCGCTGGACCGCATCTTCTCGTCGATCCGATCCAGCTTGTCCTTGAGGCGCCCGGCGAGGTCCCTCATCTCCCTGCTCACGGTCATCTCGCCCTTCCTCAGGGCGAACTCCGAGGAGAACTCGAGGGCCTCGACGCACATCCTGGCCTGGGTCTCGCTGATCGTTATCTTCGCCATCGCAGGCACATTATAATCACCGCGAGCCCGGTGTCACGGGTGGAGGTGGAGCCCGCGGAGAAGTTCGAAAAAAGTCCTTGTGCAGGCCTCTCCTCTCTGCTAATGATGTCCTCGCTCACGAAAGGAGTCAGCAGAAATGGCGAAGAACAAGCCCATGACGAAGAGCCAGGTCGTTGCTCACTTTGCAGAGAAGTTCGAGATCCCCAAGAAGGTCGCGGCCGAGGTCGTGAACGAGATCGGCGCCCTCGCGGTCGCCGAGACCAAGAAGAACGGCGAGTTCACGCTGCCCGGGATCGGCAAGCTCGTGAAGAAGCAGCGCGCCGCCCGCACTGGCCGTAACCCGGCCACCGGCGAGACCATCAAGATCCCGGCGAAGACCGTGGTCAAGATGCGGCTCGCGAAGGCGTGCAAGGACGCCATCGTTCCCCCGAAGAAGTAGTACCCGCTTCTTTCCGGACCCCTCGGGGGGGCTCAATCCATTCCGATTTCCAATACCTGTGACAGGTATCGCCTGTATCTTGCCTTTGCTGGGGGGTGCGGGGGCGTGCAGCGCCCCCGAATGGATAGACTGCCTGCAGGCGTATGCTCACCGCGCTCGTAGCCGCGGAGGAATGCCGGGGAGCCAGGCTATAGGCTGGGCTCGAACGTGCAGTAGGAGGCGAAGTCCGTGGGCAGGCCGTCGGTCGCGTAGGGCGAGTCGGTCGTGCCCATGGGGTGGTCGTCGAAGAACTCGATGATCTTGTCCGTGTACATGTCGGACGGCACCGAGTGCCCGCCGTTGTGGTTGCACAGGATCGTGTCGTGGCCGCTCGCGTTCAGCCATGCCGAGTCGTTTGCCGCGAACGTGCTGAACGGGAGGGCCACTATCGAGAGGTTATACGTGTCGGTCGCACCGCCGTGCAGGATCAGCTGCGTGTACTTGTTCGTTGCCGAGTAAGCGGGCCAGTTCACGAGGGCGCCGAGGGCCGGCACCGTGTCCAGGTTGTCCTGGTCGTTGCCGTAGGCGCCGGAGTAGGTCGCGACCGACGCGAGCACGTCGCTCCGGACCGTGGCCAGCGCGTCGACCATCATCGATCCCAGGCTGAAGCCCACCGAGTGCACGTGGCCCTCGTCCACGCCCCACCGCTCCTCCAGGCAGGCGAGGACCTCGTCGAAGAGCCTGGCGTCCTTCTGGTTCTCGGTGACCGTCATCAGATCCCAGTCGATGGTCATGAGCCCGCCCAGGATCGGGTTGGCCGTGCCCGCCGGGACCACGCCTATGAACGGCATGGTCGCACTGTCCACGTAGGGCGAGAGCAGCATGCTGAAGTTCGCGGGAGTGTCACCCATGCCGTGCCACCCGAAGATGACCGGCCATGGACCTCCTGTCTCCACGTCGGTGGGCAGGAGCAGGATGAAGCTCCGCGCCGTGCCGTCCACCATGAAGCCGGTGTTCATGCCGTCCACGAGTCCGTCGCAGCCCGCGGGCGGCGCATCCGGATCCTCGGCCGCGTCGGGGTCGCCGGCCGTGTCGGGTGTGGTGTCGACCGTCGTGTCCGGCTCGGTGTCGGGAGACGTGTCCGTGGCGGCATCGCCGTCGTCCAGGGTATCGGGAGCGGTGTCGATGGCCGTGTCCTCGTCCGCGCCCCCGCCGCCGTCGCAGGCCGAAGCCCCGACCGCGAGCAACACCCCGAGGATCGCGCTCGATGTCCATCCGATGATGTGCCTCATGTGTGCCTCCTGCATGCGCGCCTTATACCATGATCGGGCAGGCCTGGCGATCACCCGCCCAGCCAGCCCTTGCGCCGGAAGTAGAGGATCAGGGTGAGCGCGATCGCGGCCATGATGGAAAGTGCGAACGGGTACCCGAAGCGCCACCCCAGCTCCGGCATGTTGAGGGGGGAGACCGACGTGTCGAAGTTCATGCCGTAGAGCCCTGCCACGAACGAGAGGGGGATGAAGATGGTCGCGATGATGGTGAGCACCTTCATGACCTCGTTCGTGCGTATGCTCACGCTGGAGAGGTAGATGTCCATCAGGCCCGCGCCCAGCTCCCGGTAGGTCTCGACCAGGTCCATGATCTGGATGGCGTGATCGTAGCAGTCACGCAGGAAGATCCTGGCCTCGGCCGTGATGATGGGGTTGGGATCACGGTACAGCGTGCTGAGCGCGTCGCGAAGCGGCCACACGCAGCGCCTTATGAGGAGGAGGTCGTGCTTGACGTCCCGGATGCGCGCCACGTTCGCGGGCGAGGCGGACTCGATTACCGCGTCCTCGAGGATCTCGAGCCGCTCGCCGTACTTCTCGATGACCGGGAAGTAGAAGTCCACGACCGCGTCGATGATGGCGTAGACCAGGTAATCGGATCCGGCGCCCCGGATGCGCTCGTTCCCCTGGCGGATGCGCTGGCGCACGCTGTCCAGGCAGTCGCCCGGCTTCTCCTGGAAGGTGATCACGTAGTCCTTGCCCAGGAAGATGGCCATCTGCTCGGTCTCCAGCGATTCCCCCTCGTTGATCATCCGGAGCACGATGAAGCAGTGGTCCGCGTACTCCTCCACCTTTGGCCGCTGGTGCGTGTTCATCACGTCCTCGAGCGCGAGGTGGTGCAGGCCGAAGACGTCGCCGATCGCCTTGATCGTCGAGGCGTCCCCGACGCCGTCCACGTTCAGCCAGAGGACCGGGTGCTTGCCGCGCAGGGCGCGGATCTCACCGGGGTCCGTGATGGCGCGCTCCACGCCCTCGCCCGGGCCGAAGCCCATGAGCTGCATCGGAGGCCTGGTCGCGCTCGCCTCCGAGGTCAGGGTGCCGGGCGCGACCCCAGGGGCGACCGATCCCCTGCGTATGAAGCGGAAGCGCTTCCTGCCCGCGGGCTTCCTTGCCATGACGACACCTCCTCGCCAAGGTGGATGGATGTCGCCCATGGAATCTAGCGCAACGATCGAGCGAGGGCACGAAAACGGCCGCGGTGCCTGCCCGGGTCACCAGCAGAAGTCGAGCACCGTCTCGCCGAGCACGCGGACGCCGTCCCGGAACGGATCCACCGGGATGCGCTCGTCGTCCGAGTGGATGAGCCTCAGGAAGTGGAGATCCTCGGGCAGCCGCACCGGGCTGTAGCCGTAGCAGACGATCCCCTTCCTGGCCAGATAGCGCCCGTCGGTCCCGCCAGGCATGAGGAAGGGCACCATCAGGGCCCCTGGATCGAAGCGCGCCATCGCGCGGGAGATGGCCTGGTAGAGCGGCGTGTCCAACGGTTGCTCCGTGGCCCCGGACCCGGCAACCAGCTCCACCTCGATCGCTGGACCGACCATCTCCTGGACGTGCTCCCGGAACGCCTCGATCGTCTGCCCGGGAACCAGCCTGCAGTCGACCTCGGCCTCGGCGATAGGCGGGATCACGTTGGACCTGTCGCCCGCCCTGAGCACGTTC
>CAZGVR010000052.1:9859-12511 GCA_964528945.1 uncultured Myxococcales bacterium | reverse complement strand
CTTGTCGCGGCCGGGCGCCTTGGCGCCGCTCTGGATCCCCGCCGCCTTCTTGAGAAGCACCGAGGCAGGGGCGATTTCAGGATGAAGGTGAAGGTCCGGTCCTTGTAGATCGTGATCACCACAGGGATCACCGTGCCGGCCTCGGCCTTGGTGGCCTGGAGAAGAGGACGAGGTCATCGCAGATGCGGCGAAGCCGGGCCAGCTCCTCTTCCACGATGTCGAAGAGCTCTTCCTCGAGGCCGGTCACGTCCAGCCGCCGGCGGACCTGGCCGGTCGCGTTCATGATGGTGGCGAGCGGATTCCGGATCTCGTGAGCCAGGTGCCCTGCCATGTTGCCGATCACGGCGAGCCGCTGCTTGTGGAGCAGCTCCTTCTGCGTCTCCACCAGGTTGGCGTACGAGGCCTTGAGGTTGTCGAACAGCCTCCAGTACTCGATCCCGAGGGCGACCTCGCCGCTGATCGAGGAGAGCAGCGCGACCTCGCCCGCAGTCCAGCGGCTCCCCTCGAGGCGGAGAAGCCATACGAAGCCGTCGAGGGTCCCCTTGTGGACGAACGGGATCAGGAGATGATGGGCCGCCAGGGCTTGCCCCTCGATGCATGGCGCCACCTCGAGGGGATGGCCGACCGCCAGGCGCCGGATGACCTCGGCGGATGGCCCGCGACAGCCGGGCATGCAGGCGACCGGGCTCCATTGCTCCAACCGGGCCCTGGACCTCTGGAATGCCACGACCGGAGCGAACGTCCGCTTCTGCCGGTCCGAGAGGCTGATGCAGGCCCTGTCCGCACCGGCGGACCTCATGATGAGAGGGAGGATCGCCTCCAGCGAGGTGAGGAGGGTCCCCTCGGACAGGAGACCCCGCGTGACTCCTGCGAGCAGATCGATCTGGCGCTCCCTCTCGAGCCGAACCTCGTGCAGGGCGTACCGTTCGCTGATGTTCCTCATGGTACCGATCGCTGCAGGCCGGCCGTTCATCTCGACCGACCTGACGTAGATTTCGATCGGCACCGAATCGCCCCTCCGGGACAGCACCACGCTCTCGTAGGTCCTGGGCGCACGCTTCCCGGACATCCGGGCCTCGTGGATCCTGACGTTCTCGGACCGCTTCTCGGGAGCCACGAACTCGGAGAAGTGGTGCCCCAGGAGATCCTCCTGCCGCCACCCGAGCTCCTCGAGGAGCGGCATGGCCACGTGGGTCACGATCCCGTCCTGGATGACGAAGGTGGCCTCGCCCTGCCTGACCAGCACCGTGTCCGCGAGGACCATCCTGGCATCGTTCTCGAGCGCGGTGGGCCTCGCCCCGCGCCTGCCGCCGTTCGAGGGCCGTCGCCTGGATGCCGCCCTGGCGATCGCGGCCAGTGCCCGCGCCATGGTGAGAACGCCCGAGACCCTGGGGTCGCGGGAGGGCGGCACCTTGCGGCTCCCTCCACCAGTGATCACGATCCAGATCCTCGCCCGCGGGTGGAGCACCGCTATGGACGAGATCCAGGCGGCTCCCGGGGAGGTGGCCCCTGGCTCGAGCTCTATGAAGGCCTGACAGAAGGCCTCCCCGCGCGAGGGCGGATCGCCCAGAGGGGAATCAGCCGTGACCCGGAGCCTGGACGTGATCCTGTCGCCCAGTCCTGCAATTCCCTGATGGAAGCGCGATCCCGGAGCGTACACGAAGACGGGGCGGTAGCGGATGACCGACTTCCCTCTCATTAATGGAGACTTTACTTTACGCACCACGAAATGTAAAAAGGATAGTGTTGGAATCGAGACCAGCGGCTCTGATGGACACTCACACTCTTCGGATCCTGACGAGCCGGAGCATCCCGGAACTCCTGGAAAACGTTCGGAGCGAGGCCAGCCGGATCGCCGGGGCCGAGCAATTCACGATCGGGCTCCTGTCCCCGTCCGGCGGAGAGATGATCGTCATGGCCTCCACGGACCCGGGAGCGGTCAGGGGGGAGGTGCTGTCGGTCGGTGCGATCCCCGAGTTCCAGGAGGCGGTTCACGGGAAGAGGGGCGTTGCCGTTGCCCGGGGTACGTGGCAGGCGGAGGATGGCTCGGCCAGGGCAAGGACGCGGTCCTGGCCAGAGGCGAACCTCCTGGTCCCCGCCATGGCAGGGACCAGGATCGCCGGCATCCTCATGCTCAAGATACCGGGCAATGGGGCCGCGATCGACGGCGCCATCGACGGTCTGCAGGGGATCGCGCAGGCGAGCGGACACGCCCTCCTGGGCATCAACACGGTCGAATCGATGAGCGGCGATCTCCAGAGGTGGCAGGGAGACTGCACGACGCTGATCGCGGAGCTGGAGCGGAACGACCTGTACACGCAGCTGTTCAGGTACAATCCCGACGGCATGCTCCTCATCGACCACCAGGGCACGATCCTGGCGGCCAACCCGACTGCAGAGAGCGTGATGCGGCCGGACGGCGGCCCTCTGCCCGAGAACCTCGAGGATCTCGTCGACGAGTCGGATCGCAAGACCTGGACCGATCTGATGCAGGGCTTCGAGCAGGGGATCTTCCCTCACCACATCGATCTGACCGTGGATCAGGGAACGGGTGAAGCGGCGATAATCTCCCTCTCGATCAGCCTCGTTCCGCGCCAGAAGGAGGTCATTCTCCTCACGCTCAGGAACGTCAGCCAGGAGAGGCACATCGAG
>CAZGVR010000052.1:843-9849 GCA_964528945.1 uncultured Myxococcales bacterium | reverse complement strand
AGGAGCCCCTGGACATAACCCTGGAGGGTCAGAGAGACCAAGGCGTTCCTGGAGAAGGTTATATCCTCCAGCATGGACGCGATCATAGCGGCCAACATGAAGGGCGACATCGTGCTCTTCAACGAGACCGCGTCCCGCCTGTGGGGCATCCCCGTGGAGGAGGCGCTCTCCGGACTCCACGTGACCGACCTCTACCCTCCCGGACAGGCCAAGGAGATCATGCTGAAGCTCCGGAGCGAGGGTTACGGGGGTGTCGGACGGATGGAGCCGCAGCGGATCTGGCTCATGAGCCGCTCGGGCGAGAACATCCCGGTCATCCTCGCGGCCTACATCATCTACGAGGAGGGGAAGGAGGCCTACTCGATCGGCGCCTTCTCGGACTTGAGGGAGAAGATACGGGCCGCGGAGAAGATCGCCGTCATAGAGGACCAGCTCGCCCAGTCCGAGAAGCAGGTCGAGCTCGCGGAGCTGGCCGGCGCGATGGCCCACGAGCTGAACCAGCCGCTGACGAGCATATACGGCTCGACCGAGATCCTGGTGCGCAAGCTCGAGGACGATGCCAGGGCCCAGCGATACGCGAAGATAATCCAGGACGAGGCCGCCCGTATGGGCGACATCATAAAGAAGATCGGGCGGATGACCCGCTTCGAGACGCAGTCGTACGTCGGCAGCGCGAAGATCGCCGACATCGGCCGGTCCGCGGGCGCGCCAGAGGACGGAGGCAAGGACGGGCATGGCCGGGGAACCTAGGGCGGGATCCGGAAAGGGTGGGGACGTAATCCCCCTCGCCGCGGTCCAGGGTTACCTCGAGCTCACGAGGAAGGTGAACATCCTCATGCGCGAGGAGGAGATCGTGCACCTCTTCGTCGAGATGATGCAGCGCACCATGCCCGACCTCAACCACGCGATCAGGCTCATCGATAGCGCGACGGGGGCGCTCGGCACGGTCTATGCCGACGCTCCCCTCTCGGACGAGGTCAGGGAGAGGATCTTCGTGACCGAATCGTGCTTCGACGGCGGTTGCGTGCCCGATCTCGTGAGGAGCAAGCTCCCGGCGTCGGTGGAGATACTTCCAGATGCGCCCTGTCTCTTCAGGGAATCGGCGGCGTGCATCCTGGTACCGCTCGCGGACGACTCGAACCTCTTCGGGACGATCCACATCGAGGCCAGATCCGAGGATCAGCTCCTCCCGTTCCACGAGCTGCTCGCGACGGCACTCGGCCACCACATGGCCGGGGCAATCCGGAACGCGAGGCTGCTCGCGGAATCCGTCTCGCTCAGGGATTTCCTGGGAAAGCTGATCGAGCACGCCAATGCCCCGATCGTGATCATCGACGGCAGGCGACGGATCCGGACATTCAACCGGTCGCTGCAGCTGCTCACGGGCCACGACTCCGCGACCCTGATCGGCACGGACTTCCTGGAGCTCTTCGAGCAGCAGGAGCGCCAGAGATTCGTCTCCGTGATAGTGAAGGCCATGAAGGGGGTGCCCGTCACCAACTTCGAGGTGAAGATCCCCCGTAGGGACGGCACGGAGGTCTCCATAGCCTTCAACATCACCTCGGTCCTGGATCAGTACGGCAAGGTGGAGGCCGTGATCGCGGTCGGGCAGGACATGACCGAGATCCGGCGGCTGCAGAACCAGATGCTCCACTCGGAACGTCTTGCGACGATAGGACAGCTGGCGGCCGGCGTCGTGCACGAGATCAACAACCCCCTCACCTCCATCTCCGTCTACTCGGAGTACCTGCTCAAGGGCGCCCAGTCCCAGGGGGCCCCGGCGGAGGATCTCAAGCGGCTCGAGCGCATCAACAAGGCGGCAGAGCGCATCTTCCAGTTCACGCAGCAGCTCATCGCCTACGCCCGACCCTCCGGGGAGGAGCCCACACTCGTGGACATGCGCGAGGTCATCACGAAGAGCCTCGGCTTCTGCGAGCACATCGTCTACAAGGCCGGGGTCACGGTGGAGAAGGTCTTCCCGGAGGAGCTGTCCTCGGTCTACGGGATCGAGGGGCAGCTGGAGCAGGTCTTCGTGAACCTGATCACGAACGCCTGCCACGCCATGAAGCAGCGTGGTGGCACGCTGCGGATCCGCGTCGTGGAAGGCCAGGAGGGAACGATCCGGATCGACGTCAGCGACCAGGGGCACGGGATCGGCCCGGACAAGCTGAAGCGGATCTTCGAGCCCTTCTTCACCACGAAGTCCGAGGGCGAGGGGACGGGGCTCGGGCTCCCGATCGTCAAGAACATAATCGCGAACCACGAGGGGGACATCTCCGTGAAGAGCACCCCGGGCGAGGGCACGACCTTCACCGTGACCCTCTACTCCTCCGGCTAGCGCCGTAGATCGGGAAGGAAGGACATGCCGAAGCTGAGCATCGAGAGGCGGCACGGGAAGGCGAACATCGAGGAGGTCCGGAAGTGCGTCCAGGACCTGGCCGGCAAGCTCAAGGACAGGTACCAGCTGGAGTACTCGTGGCGTGGTGACACGCTGGAGTTCAAGAGGACCGGGGCCGACGGGAGGATCGAGATGGACCGCGAGAAGGTCCGGCTGATCATGAACATCTCCCTGGTCCTGACCCCGATCAAGGGGGAGATCGAGAAGCGCACGGTCCGCTACATGAACGAGTACTTCGGACCGCCGAAGCCCTGAGCCGGGCGACATCCCCTGCACACGGACGACCCGGCCTAGAGCAGGCTCGTCTGCTGGTGCTCGGAAACGTCCGGGATCGGCACCGGGTAGTCGCCCGAGAAGCACGCGTCGCACCACCCGCCGGTGCCCGACTCTGCGGCCGCGCGGCTCCCCTCCAGCGACAGGTAGCCCAGCGAATCGACCTCCAGGTACGAGGCGATCTCGGGGACGGTGCACGACGAGGCGATCAGCTCCCGCCTCGTCGGCGTGTCTATCCCGTAGTAGCACGGGTGGCAGGTCGGAGGGCTGGCGATGCGCAGGTGTACCTGCCGCGCGCCGGCTTCCCGCAGCATCCCCACGATCTTCCTCGACGTGGTCCCCCTCACGATCGAGTCGTCGATGATCACGACCCTCTTCCCCTTTATCAGGCTTCTCACCGGGCTCAGCTTGAGCTTGACGCCGAAGTGGCGGATCGAGCTCTTGGGCTCGATGAAGGTCCTTCCAACGTAGTGGCTGCGGATCAGGCCCAGCTCGAACGGGATGCCGGACTCCCTGGAGAAGCCTATCGCCGCCGGCGTGCCCGAGTCGGGGATGGGCATGACCATGTCGGCGTCCGCGGGGTGCTCCACCGCGAGCCGCCGCCCCATGTCGATCCTGGCCTCGTAGACGGACCTCCCCTCGATGATCGAGTTGGGCCTTGCGAAGTAGATGAACTCGAAGATGCACAACCGCGGCTCGCCGCGTCCCATGGGGAAGAGGGAACGGACGGCCTTGGATCCGCGGCCCTCGCCGCGACTCAGCACCACAACCTCTCCCGGCTTGAGCTCGCGCTGCAGGGTGCCGCCGATCAGATCGAACGCGCACGACTCGCTGGACACGACCGGGCTGGATCCGAGCCTGCCCATGCACAGGGGCCTGAATCCGTGCGGATCGCGGACGGCGACGATCTGGCTGCCGTTCATGAAGACCAGGGAGTAGGCCCCCTCTATCGACGAGACCGCCTCGAGGAGGCGATCGAGGAACCTGGCCCTGTCGGAGCGCGCGATCAGGTGCACGAGGCATTCCGTGTCGCTGTTCGAGTGGAAGATGGATCCGGCCTTCTCCAGGTCGTGCCGCAGCCGGTGCGCGTTGGTGAGAGTTCCGTTGTGAGCCACGGCCAGCGGCCCGCGGCCGGTCTGGACGGCGAAGGGCTGCGCGTTCCTCACGTGCGAGTCCCCGGCGGTCGAGTAACGGACGTGGCCGATGGCCATGTCTCCGTGGAGACGGTCGAGCGTGTCGGAGCCGAAGACCTCCTGGACCAGCCCCATCTGCCTGTGGTGGAGATGGACGGAGCCGTTCGAGACGACCATGCCCGACGACTCCTGGCCCCGGTGCTGCAGGGCGTGGAGCCCCAGGTACACTATGCGCGAGGCCTCCCGGTGCCCGCATATCCCGAAGATGCCGCACTCGTCGTGGAAGCCATCGCCCTTGCGGTACCGCGACGGGCGCTGAATGGTGGGGAGCACGGGACGAGGTTGGGTACGGGCTGTCACTTGATGACGAACGGGTAGCTCACCGAGAACTTGGTCTGGGAGAACTTGGGGAACTTGGCCTTCTTCACCGCGCCCTCGATGCATCCGGCTGCAGGAGTGCCGGCGAAGGGACCGCTCACGACCTTCGCTGACGCCACCGACCCGGTGGCCCCAGCGATGGTGATCGAGACCGTGGCCACTCCGGTCTGCCCCTTCCCGCAGGAGTTGACCGCCGGGGTCACTGACTTGAGGGCGTCCATGACGTCCTGCTTCGTGGGCTTCTCCGGCAGTCCGCTCGTCGCGACTGGCACCTTCTCGGGCGTCTTGGCCGGCTCCTTGGCCGAACCCTTGCTGGGAACGGTCTCCTTCGCGGGCTCCTTCTCCGGCTTCTTGGCGGCCTTGCCGATGAGGTCCATGAGGGACGCCTCTGCGGACGAGGGAGTCTTGGAGCCGGTTTCCGGCTTCTCGGAGCCCGGCGACGATGCCTCGCTGCCCTCGTCCGAGCCCTCCTCTCCCGCCTTCTTCTTCCCCGGGCCCTTCTTGCCGCCCTTCTTCGCGTCGTCAGCGCCCGTGTCGGTGGCGGCCGCGCCCTCCGTGGCGTTCCCGGGCGTGGTCACGGAGTCCTGGCCGGAGGACAGCTGGGCCGCGGCCTTGGCCTTCGCCTGCTGCTCGGCCTCCTCGGCGCTGAGCTGCGGATTGGATTTCATGAGCTCGGCGAGGATCTGCTTCCTGAGGGCCTCCTCGTCTACGCCTGGCGCCTCCTTCTTGCCCCCGATCAGAACGACCACGAGGACGACGGTGAGGGCTATCACGACGAGGCCACCCACGCCACCCAGGATGTAGGGAAGCTTGCTGGGTTCCTTCTTGACCGGCTGGAGAAGGCTGGGAACGCCTATAGGCGAACCGATGCCCGGACCGCCGATGCTCAGTATGTCGTCGGTCGACGAGCCGCCGGCGGGCCGGGGCGACGAGGCGCCGGCCGTGAGCGAGCGGATGTCGATGAGCCCCGAGCCTCCCGCACCCGTGGCAGCGCCCGGAGCACCGCGCGTGCCGGGCGACGGATCGCGCGAGCTGGAGGCGAGGGCCTGGAGGCTCGACAGCGAGAAGAGCACCGAGTTGTCGTGCCTTGCGCCCTTGAGCTGGGCCGCGTCCACCCTGGGAGACTGTATCGCGGCAGGAGCCGCGCCGGCCGAGGACACCACCGCTCCACCGCCTCCGCCCCCGAATGGAGAATCGGCCGCCTCGGATCCGGCGGTCGCGAAGAGGTCCTGGCCGCGTGACGCGCCGCCGCCGATCGAGAACGGCGATCCCGGGGACGCGGCCTTGGGAGTCGCCGGCGCCTTGGCCTCGGCCGTCTTCGCCGAGAAGATCGGAACGCCGTTGACAGGAAGCCAGTCGTCGAACCCGTCGCGCCATACGAAGGTATCCCTGGTTATCTGCCCGGCCGACAGCATCTCCTTCATCTGGGCTGTCTCGTAGGGGCCCATCTGATCCCCGTCAACGGCCACGAACCACTCTATCCCGTCGGACGCGGCCGGGGCCTTCTTGGCAGGTGCTGCGGCTGCGGCGACCGGCGCGGCAGGCTGGAAGGCGTTGGCATGGGCCGAGCCGTACCCTGCAGCGGGATCGGGAAGCGGGCTTCCATCCGCTGCCATGCGGGAATAGTCGAACACCCGGGTGGGCTGCTCCTCCGGGCCGAATCCCTCCTCGACCGGCGGGAGCACCGGGGCTGCTGCAGCCGCCTCCGACCCCGCGTCCTCGCCCTGTCCGCCGCGAAGCACTATCACCTCGTTGCACTTCTTGCACTTGACCTTGAAATCCTTGCCAGCAGGGACCTTCTCGTCCGGCAGCGAGTACTTCTTGCCACAGCTTGGGCATTCGAACTTCATGGATCCTCCTGCACACCGTCAGGGCTAGGGCCGCTAATTTAACCCATCGACCCCCGTGATTCAATGGGCAAATTCCCAGACTGCCCGACGCAGTATTAGAAAACGAGGTGCCTCGACCCTTTGATTGGGAGATCGCTAATTCATGGGGACGAGCTTGACGCCATCCTTGCCGCAAAAGGTGCTCTCGTCGTTGTACACGGCAGAGCAGATCGGGCAGATCCGCCGCTGGTCGGCCTGACCGGCAGCGGTCCTGTCGATGACGGATTCGGCAACAGGCGCCGGAACGAGGATCTCTCCATCCTCGCCGCAGTTCCTGCTCCCGGAGGCATACCCGCGACCGCACCGCGGACAGATCATCCCGGTCTCGTAGCCGTCGGCCCGATCGTCGCCGGCGGCAAGGGTCGATCCGTCCTGGGGGCAGAACCGTGCTCCGGCCTCGAACTCCCGCCCGCACACCCGGCACACCCTCGAGCCCCTGTTCGGCGCCTCGGGCAGACCTCCCGGCGCGGCCTCGGATGCCGGCCTGGGAAGCGGCTTGGCTGAAGCCGGAGCCGCCTTGACGGGTGGTGCCGTCACGGGCGCCTGGGCCTGGCGCCTCTGCCGGCCAAGGCTCGCGTCCGGCGGAGGGCCGCTCGGAGGCGCCCCATCGGAGCGGCGCGCAGCCGGGGCGACCCTCGAGGATGCCTCTAGCCTGGCACGCTCGCCCTCGATGGCCTCGAGCCTGCGCCTGATGCGGCGCCGTTTCTCCCGCATGGCGATGGCTATCGCGATCCCGAGGGCCACGACCAGCAAGAGGGGCGGAACGATGTAGAAGAGGATCGGCGGGGGGCGCCACTTGCCGGCCACCGGGACCAGGATCTCCCCTGCCGGACCGGTACCCGCCTTCGCCGACGATCCTGCCAGATCTCCGGACGGCAGGTCCCCGGCGCCAGGGGCGAGGTTCACTGCGCTCAGGTCCTCGACGGCCTGGGAGCGGACCACGATCTTCGCGGACGTCGTCTCGTAGCCGAACTCGGCGAGTACCCGGAACGTGCCCTCGCTGTTCGCCGCGTTGTCGCCTGGATGGAAGCAGCCTCCATCGAGGCGTCCCTCCCTCTCGGGGTTGTCCTTCACTAGCTTCCACTCGACCTTCGTCGGGATGCGACACCCGTTCGCATCGACCATGAATGCCGAGAAGCACACGGTCCGGCCGGGCGGTATCTCGACCGAGACCGGGGAGATGGCGAGCTTGATCGGGTCCCCGGGGTTCTTGCACTTGGAGCCATCGGAGGGCTCCGGGTATTCCTTCTCGATCGACGGCTGGACCGGCTTGTCCGGGACCGGGACGACCGGCTCGGGAACAACCTCGGGCTCCTCCTGTACCGATCCTTCCAGCATGGTGTAGGTGCGCTCGATGACGATCGTCGCCTTGCAGACGCTCTCCTTGAGCTTCCACTCGTACTTCGAGGTGTCCTTGACCTTGATGGAGCCGCTGCCGGCCGTCACCACGTAGGTTCCGTGCTCGTGCCTCGAGTCCTCGGCCGGGGATTCGCAGACTATCGTCCAGGAGTTGCCCTTCTTGGTGACGCTGAGCCTCTGGAGCTTTGGATTGGCGCTCCAGCATTTCTGCGTGGACTGACCGTTGGAGAAGGAGAGGTGATCCCCGTTCTCGGTCACGGTCACGGTGCCCTTGCCCTTCTGCGTGTAGCTCTTGGGCTCGGGGCCGCAGTCCTCGCCCCAGCTCTCGATCTTGGCGCTGACGGACTGCGTGCCGACACCGTACTCGCCCGCCAGAGCCTGGGCCCATGCCTCCCGCGCCGCGAGGAGCGACGCAAGCCCAAGGGCGGCGAGGGCCGGGACCAGGGCCGCCATGGCGAGCGGGGATCCGGGGGACGGGCTGGACACCCCGGCGGGTGACGAGGTTGACACCCCACCCGAGAGCCAATACATTGACCCCACTTCCGGATCTTCCGGACCCTGCGAGGTCATGATGAGCGACTCCTTCGAGCGCCTGGGCTCCTCCGAGATCAGGATCAAGGTTCGTGTTCCATGGTCAGAGATGGAGACACCCTACCGCGAGAGTTTATCAAAACTGAAGGGTACGATCCAGGTCCGGGGCTTCCGGCCGGGCAAGGTCCCGCTGCAGCTCATCGAGAAGATGGTTGGCCCGCAGCTCGTCAGGGAGGTGGCCGTCGAGAGCGTCGCCAAGCGCGTCGAGGAGATGATCAGGCGCGAGAAGATCATGCCGATCAAGGCACCGATCGGGATCGAGGAGAAGACGGTGGTCGACGAGTCGCGCACCGCCGCCTTCGATGCCGACGTCGAGGTGCTCCCCATGGTCGACCGGATCTGCTTCGACGGCCTGAAGGTGATCCCGAAGCGGGAGGTGAGGGACGAGGACGTGGTGGAGCGCGTCCGCATAATAGCTGCGCGCAAGGCCCCTCTCGAGACGGCCCCGGCCGGGCACGAGATCGGCGCCTACGACCAGGCCGTGCTGGAGGCGAAGGCCGAGTACAAGGACGCCGAGGGCGGCACGCGCGAGCTGAAGGACTTCAGGGTGGACCTCGCTCCGTGGACCGAGCCGCCCCCGGGCCTGGCAGAGAAGCTCAGGGGGACAAAGGCGGGCGACTCCGGCGAGGTGGACATACTCCTGCCCAAGATGGAAGGAGACAGCGGCGTCAGGTACGCCCACGTCTCCTACGTCGTGAAGGAAGCCATAGCCCGGCGCCTCCCGCCAGTCGACGACGATCTCGCCAAGGACTTCGACATGGAGAGCCTCGACGAGCTCAAGGGAGAGGTGAGGCAGGCCCTGGAGAAGGAAGCTTCCGACGAGCACATCGTGCGCAACGGGGCATCACTCGTCGATCAGCTGGTCGATCGCGTGAGCTTCGATCTGCCTGCCAGCTACCGCCGGATCATCGAGGATCTGAAGGCGCACAAGAACGAGGTCGTGGAGGGCACGGGGGAGGAACAGACCGGCGGCGCCGCCGGCCGC
>CAZGVR010000052.1:0-818 GCA_964528945.1 uncultured Myxococcales bacterium | reverse complement strand
AGCCCGATCCTGCCGCGCTCGCGGGCTTCTACGAGAGGTTCATGCGGCGCAACCTCCTCACCATGCTGGTGGCCCACCAGAACAACCTCACGCTTCCCTCGGAAGCGATGAAGAAGGCCTCCGAGCGGATGAGATCCCTGATCGACCAGCAGGCAGGGTCCAGGGAGGAGAAGGACGAGGCATACGACAGGTGGCGCCGCGAGTTCGAGCAGGACCTCTTCGACAGGCGTCTGTCAGCGTTCCTGCTCCAGGAGGCGGAGAAGACCACGGCCGGGGCCGGCACGGAGGCCGGACGGCAGGATGATGGACCCGGAGCGGTGAAGGATCAGGCTTCCGCCCAGGCGGAAGGGGAGGGTGCGAAGTGAAGGCCGTACACGGAGACCCGACGGTCGCCAGGATCCCTTTTCCACAGGTCGTGGAATCGACCTACAGGGGGGAGCGCAGCTGGGACATCTACTCGCGTCTCCTCAAGGATCGGATCATTTTCCTCGGAACGCCGATCGACGACGACGTCGCCAACCTGATCATCGCCCAGATACTGTTCCTCGAGTCCGAGGATCCGGAGAAGGAGATCAACCTGTACGTGAACTCCCCCGGCGGGTCGGTCACGGCGGGCCTCGCTATCTACGACACCATGCAGTACGTGAAGAGCCCGATCTCGACCATATGCCTGGGCCAGGCCGCGTCCATGGGTGCCGTCATCCTCACGGCGGGCAGGGAGGGCAGGCGCTTCGCGCTGCCGCACTCGCGGATCCTGATCCACCAGCCCATAGGAGGCGTGCAGGGCCAGGCTTCGGACATCGAGATCCACGCGCGGG
>CAZGVR010000051.1:9702-12511 GCA_964528945.1 uncultured Myxococcales bacterium | reverse complement strand
GCCCCAGATACTGTTCTCCCACAACGGCTTCAACGAGCGCACGCGCTTCGGTCTCGAACTGAAAACCGCGCAAAGCGGCGGCCTTGATCTGGTCTTCTTCTAAGGCGACCTGCTTTCCAAGTCGCCGCGTCCGACCGAGGTCGGCTGATCCAGCCTGGTCCTCCCCTCCTCGTCCCCGTCCCCGGTCATCCTGCGACCGTGGAGATCCACGATGATCCGGCCCACCCCCATGGCGCCTATGAGCACCAGGCACACGTGGACCGGAGAATCCCCGCCCGACCGGATCCGTATGACCACCCTCCTGTTCGTGACGTAGACGTTCGGGAACAGCCTGCGGCCCAGCTCGTTCACCGGCCGACAGGTCCCGGGCAGGTAGTCGATGCCGGTGACCTCCCCGGTCAGCGGAGAGTGGAAGCGATGGTATCCGCCGGGTGCGAGGTAGAGGAGCATGTACCCGCCGGAATCGAAGGTCTCGGAAGGATCGGACTCGCCGATCAGGTCGTCGAGCGTGTACAGCTTCCCCTTGATCCCCAGGGTCACGGGCGTGCGGCCTTCGAACAGGCCGCTCGCCAGAATGCGAGCGTCGACAGGGCTGGTGAGCCTGGACGGGGCCGTGTCCACGCTGCGCAGGCCGGCCTTGACCGGTCTCACGAAGAACTCCCTGAACGAGTGGAAATCGCGAAGAGGCGAGGGAACCTCGGCCACGTCCACGTCGTAGATCCGGCAGTAGGCCTTGAGCACTGGCACCATCACCGAGGATGGCAGACGCGCCTCGGCCAGCCGGTCCAGCACCCTGCTGTACATGGTTTCCGAGAAGCCCTGGATCACGTGACGCCCGTGCTCCATGGCCCTCGGGATGTGTTGCCCGAGAATGAACGTGCGCATGATACCAGCACAGCAGTTTAGGCAATTATGACCCTGGAATCAAACCAGAAAACCAGAGTCGGGAAAGGTCCGGAAACGCCGGGCGGGACTCGGATTCCTAGGTAGCGGGCTCTTTAGCGGTCTTCTCGGCAGCGGCAGGGGCGACCTTCTTCTCGCGGTGCCTCTTCATCCGCTCCTTGAACCTCTCGTGACGCTCGCGCCTGCGCATCTTCAGGCTATGGCGACGGTCGCTCTTACCCATGTACCTCTCCTCGTAGGAGGCTGCAGACTATTTCCACGGGCGAGTGCTTGTCAAGCACGCGATTCACTGGTGTCACGATTCACTGGAGGTATCCCAGGGCCTTGAGCCTGGCAACGTCCTCGGGCGAGAGGATCGAGGGCATCTCGGGCTCGAGCCTCGGCTTGGTGGCGGCGGTCCACCCCAGCAGGTCGCTCCTCATCCTCAGGGCGCGGGCCGGTTCCACCCCGGACAGGTCGTGCCTCTCGCCCGGGTCCAGATCGAGCCTGTAGAGATGTCCGGTCCCTGCGGTGAACTCGTGGATGTACTTCCAGGGGTACTCCACGAGACAGCTCGAGGACTGGCCGTCGATGTCCGTCATCTCGGCATAGAGCGGCCTGTCCCAGCCCTCGGCCCGGCCATCGATCAGCGGCACGAGGCTGCGCCCGGCCAGATCCGGCGGCACGTCCAGGCCGAGAAGATCGAGGATGGTCGGCATGATGTCCACCAGGGACACGGGCTCGTCGATCACGCGGCCAGCGCCTCGACCGCCCGGGAGCCGTACGATGAGCGGCACGTGGAGCAGCTCCTGGTAGAGCGACTGGGTCCCCCTGTGTCCGATGTTGCCGCGCTCGAAGAGCTCCTCCCCGTGGTCTGCCACGACCACGAGGATCGTGCGGTCATCGTCCCCGAGCATCTCCATGGCGTCCCGAGCGGCCTCGTCGGTGGCTCGGATCTCCCCTGCGTAGGCGGCCCTGGCGAAGCGTATCCATTCCTCGGGAGGCCTGACCGCGGCCTTGCCCAGCATCGCGAAGAACTTCTGCGGTTGCAGCGCCGCCTTCCCCAGGGCGGTGTAGAGGTATTCGACGTCCTCGGGCGCTGGCGCGGCCCCCTCTGGCAGGCCATGCTGCAGCCTGTAGACCATCAGGGCGGCGTCCTCCATCATGTCGGCGTAGCTACGGAGGCCGGATTCGTTCCACTCCCCGAACCACGGATGCTGCAGCCTGTACGGGCCGTGGGGATCCAGGTAGTGGATCCACGTGAAGGACCTCTCCGACCCCCGCACGACCGGGGCGAGCGAACGGACCGCGAGATCCGGGAAGGGCAGCTTGGCGAAATCCGAGCCCACGACCCTGTCGAACCCCTGGGTGAAGCCGAACCTGTCGTTCAGGTGGAAGTTCGTGCACACGCCGAACGTGTCCCAGCCGGCACGCTCGAGCGTCTCCGTCAGCGTCAGGGCCTCGTCGGGCAGCACCGGCTGTCCCACGACACCGCGGCCCCTTATCTCCCCCAGGGTCATGCCGTGCTGGCTAGGCCACAGGCCAGTGAACATCGAGAACATCGAAGGGACGGTCCACGAGGAAGGCGCGAACGCGTGCTCGAACGTGATCCCCTCGCTGGCGATCTCGTCCAGCCATGGAGTGGTGGGCCAGGGCGAGCCGTAAGGCCCCATGAAGTCGGCGCGGCCCGTGTCGATCACGATGAGGACGACCTTGAGGTTGCCTGGATCCACGCGGCCCGGTCCGCCGACCCCCCCGCGGCCGCAGGTCGCGATGGCGAGCGACACGATGGCGATTGCCGCCCTCGTGGCACGCTTGCCGGGCAATCCACTGTTCACTCCGTGATCCCTGCGGATTGCGAGGCCGTGGTCGCATCAGGCCCAGGCTGCCCGGCCCGATATTGGTGTCAAACAACGGCATCCCCTCG
>CAZGVR010000051.1:4611-9692 GCA_964528945.1 uncultured Myxococcales bacterium | reverse complement strand
CTTCTCCATCTCGATCCTGGCGAGCTCGAGGTACATGTTCCTCTTGATGGGGTTCTTCCCGTGGATCACGCTGAGGCGGAGAAGGAGCCTCCCCTTCATCGCGTGCGCGTCGAGGTTCGAGTCGTCGGCCTCTACCAGGAGATCCAGGTACGCGAGCGCCAGATCCTCTTCCCCGGCCTCTGCCAGGGACCCTGCCTTCGCGAGCACCTTCGCTGCCCCGCCCATGTCCGCGACGAAGCTGGCGGCCTGGACCGCCGCCGGCGCGGGATCGAGGTGCGACCCGTCCTGGTCGAACCATCCGGAGTACTCGTGGTAGAGGCCCTTCACGTTGAACTCGTTCGCGCCGTACCCCTCGGGCAGGTAGGGCGAGGATGCCAGCTTCTCCGGAAGCCGGATCCCGAGGAGCGCCTCCTCGATCGACTCGCCGTCGTTCATGGCCTCGGCCACGGCCGCGTGGATGAACTCTAGATACGCGGCGTACGCCTCGAGCCTGCCGTCCACGACCGCCTGTGCGCAATCCGGCACGCCCACTGCCCCGACAAGGATGGCAGGGTTCATGTCCTCTAGGAGCTTGATGGCCTTGCGCCACTTGACCTCGTTCCTGACCTGCTTCATGGGGCTGCCGATCATGGGCAAGGACGGCCCGACCATGTCGCCCACGAAGGCGATCCTCTGGGCCGGGAGGAACACGATCGTGTAGTCGTCGGCCTCGCCGACCACGTGCCTGAGCTGGATCTCGGTGCCGCCCGGAAGCAGGTCCCTCCGATCCGAGTAGGTGACGCCGGGGTAGACCCAGTCGGGCACGGCGGGATCTATGTCGACGGCGAACTGGATGGAGTCCCTCCGCGCGTTGTACGCGTGGAAGTCGCGCGCTGCGTCGAGCTCCAGCACCAGATCCTCGTGTGCGACGATCTCGGTGCCAGGTTCCATCATTGCCCTGGTCCCGGCCAGCTGGGTGCCGTGGTGGTGGGTGTACACGATGTACCTGATGGGCCTCAGGGTGATGGCCCTGATCACGGCCTTTGCCAGGGCGCCGCTCCCCGGGTATCCGGTGTCGATCACCACCACGCCCTCTTCGGTCACTATCCAGCTGATGTTCTTGACCGGCACCCGGCTCTTGCCAGCGCCCAGACCGCCGAGAACGTAGACGTTGTTGTCGATCCGCGTGAAGTGGAACAAGGGGTTCCTGGCGGTCTCGCATCGCCGCCAGCCGTCCCTGCCAGCCATCCGGGCGGGCGAGGCCGCCTCCTTCGCATCCATGGTCGGGCTCTCGTGCCAGGCAACGGCGCTCGCGTTGGCGGCCTTCACGTCCGCGATCGTGGACTCGTACGGGACCCCGAGCGGCGAGAGAAACCCGTTCTGGATGGACAGGTACGGGTGGATCGCGGCCAGATCCGCGGATCCCTCGATGAAACCGCAGTGGTGCCACCCCACGACGAAGGGCATCGCCAGGATCTGCTCGAGGTACCTCGCGTAGGCCTTGCCCACATCCGACTGGGCCGGCACGTGCACACCCTTTGGCGCTGGCAGGCGAGCCGACGGGGACGAGAAGGACGAGTCTCCCATGAGCACGGGCTCGCCCGTGACCTCGTGCAGCTCGGCCAGCCTGGGCGCCTGGACGTCCGCGTCCTCGTACCACTGCAGGTACGCGAGGTCGAAGTGCCTGCCCACGATCGGGAACAGCCAGGCCGGCAGATCGCGTCCGGCCTCGAGCTTGTCGCCGAAAACGAGGTGGTTCTTGTCGCACTCGCGGATCGATCCCGCGACCAGGCCGTACCACTCTTCGGCGATCTCCGAGAGGAACGCTATCCCGTCGTCGTAGGCCTGCATGGGCTTCGCAGGCTCCGGCCACTCGGTCATGCCCAGGATGTCTTCCCACGAGGAGGCTTCGACCCCGTAGACCAGGGCAGCGCCGGCCGCGTCCGCGTGACGCTTCTTCAGGAGGCCGATCCACCGGATCTTGCCGGGCGCCTTGGGACCGAGGCCCATGATGGTCGTGACCCACGCGTGCGGGGCTCCGGGCGCCGATCGCCAGATCGGCATGTCGTTGAAGCCGACGCCCATGATCAGCCTATCGTCCGCGTGCAGGCCGCACCAGGCCCGGGCCCTGTCTCGCACGACCTCGCGGGTGGCCGGGTCGAACGGGTCCGGGTACCTGCGATCGAGCTTCGCCCACCCGTCGATGGCCGCTGGCCTGAACGTGGCCACGTACGGCATCCTCGACTGCGGTACGGGGTTGTGCGCGCCCAGGGAGTTGAATCCCCAGGAGGACACGAGGTCCATGGAGTCCTCCATCCACTTCCGCGCCGCCCCGCTTCCGGGATCCGGCCATCCGCCGGCCAGCACAAGCTGCTCGCCGTACCTCGCCGAGAACAGGTCCCGGTTCGACTCGGACACTATCAGCGCGGGCTCGATGTGGTTGATTCCGATGGACACCTGCTTCCTGCCCGAGGGGTCCATGAACCACCATGAGCCGTCCTCTTCCTGCGCGAGCCGGTACCATCCCTGCTTGCCGACCGCCCTCGCGATCCTTCCGCCGTTCACGGGCGGCCGGCACGACTGGACCGCGAGGAGGGAAGCGATTGCCAGGAGTGCGACCGTGGGACGAGGGGAGCGTGGGCCTTGAGCCTGGAACATACTATTTTACCTCGAGGAGGCCGACTCTACCACGTCTACCTGTGCCTGGCGAAGAGCAGGGTCAGGAATGCCGCGCCGCCCAGGATGGACGTGACCACGCCGACCGGGATCTCGGCCGGGGCGAAGGCCGTGCGCGCGAAGGCGTCGCAGATCATGAGCACGGCCGCTCCCAGCATGGACGAGGCCGGCACCAGGTAGCGGTTGTCGTGGCTGCCCATGAGCCTGGCCGCGTGCGGGACCACCAGGCCGATGAAGGCGACCGGCCCGGTCACCGAGACTATGGCGCCGGTCATGGCCGACGTGGCGAGCAGTACGATCAGGAGGACCCGCCTCACCCTTATCCCACGGCCGGCAGCGAGGTCCTCGTCCACGAGCAGGTGGTTCAGCGAAGGGGAGATCCACATCGAGGCCACGATCCCCAGCCCCACGACCGCGGCCACGAACGGGATCCCCGTCGCTCCCCACCGGTCCAGGCCGCCCATGAGCCAGTGCACGATGAGGTGGCTCTGGGAGATGTCCGAGAGGGACTGCACGAGGAGAATGCCCGACGACGCTGTCAGGTTCAGGGTGACTCCCGCGAGCACGAGGCTCATGGACGTGAACCCGAGCACGCGCGCGATGCCGAACACCACCGCGGTCATGGCGACCGCTCCCAGGATGCCAGCGGCCTGCACGGCGCCCATGCCCAGGAACGTGAAGTCCGCGCCCACGACCACGGCGATCGCCACGCCGAGCGATCCGCCGCTCGCGACGCCCAGGGTGAACGGCGATGCGAGCGGGTTCTTGAGCACTGACTGCAGGATCACCCCGCTGACCGCCAGCCCGGATCCTGCGATGGCCGCGAGCGCGAGCCGCGGGAGCCGCGATCCCATGACGATGTGGGAGATCACGTCCGACCCGGGGTGGAGCAGCGCCTCCAAGAACCGGGCAGGTGAAATGAACTGCGAGCCGATGAGTGGGGTCACGACGGCCGCCAGGACGAGTATGGCGGCGTGCGGGAGGAGGAGGATCAGGATCCCCCGGGTCTCGCTCTTGCCCGCCGGCTTCATCCCACCACCACGAAGTGCCTGGATCGCTTGCCGTCCGGGAGGTCGACCTCCACGAGCCTTGCATCCACGCCGAAGCTCCTCGACACGAACTCCTCGGTCAGCACCTCGCCGGTCGGGCCGGCCTGGACTCCTCCCTCGCCGTCGAGAGCGATGGCCCAGTCGCTGCGCGCCATCGCCAGATCGAGATCGTGCGTGGCGATGACCACGGTCCGATCCCCGGAAGCGTCGCCGCCCAGCATGGCGAGGATCGCGGACCTGTACTTGAGGTCCAGCGATGCGGTCGGCTCGTCGAGCAGCATGACGGTGGCCTTCTGGGCCAGGATCGATGCCACGAGGACCCTCTGGAACTCGCCTCCGGAAAGCTCGGTGCAGCGCTTGCCGGACAGGGGACCCAATCCAGCAGCCTCTATCACCTCGGTCACGATCATCCGGTCGGCGGCCGTCGAGAACAGGCCCATGCCGGAATGGGGATATCGGCCCATGAGCACGACCTCGAACACCGTGAACGGGATGTCCGGCGAGACCTGCTGGGGGAGGTAGGCGATGCGCCTGCCGCGAGCCGACGGGCTCATGGAGCCCAGCCCGGCGCCGGAGCAGGTCACCCTTCCGGAGATGGGCCGCTGGATCCCGGCGAGCGTCTTTAGGAGCGTGCTCTTTCCCGAGCCGTTCCTGCCCACGAGAGCCACGCGCCTCCCTGCCGGTATGGCGACGCTCGCCGACTCGAGCACGATCCGGCCCGGATAGCCGATCGTGGCGTTCTCGAGCGCCAGGGCCGTGGTCGGATCCTTCATGGACCCGCCCCCCCGCGAAGGACCTCGGCCAGGGAGCGCGCGGCCCTGCCGGTACGCGGGCCCGGCACCGTGAAGTCGGCCGCCTCCAGGATGCGAACGTTCTCGACCGGCCCCTCCGGAGCCAGTATCCCTGAGGCCTTCCACAGGGCGAGCGCCGCCTGCATGCCGGTCGAGGGCCCGCGTGCGAGCGGCCTCATGTCGATCACCAGCCCCGGCGATCTGGACAGGATCGTCTCCAGGGAGACCATGGGATAGGGCCTCGATGCGTCCGAAAAAACGTTGACCGCGCCCAGGCGGCCGAGGAGGTCGTCGATGAACGAGCGCGGCCCGGCCACGAACAGCCGCATCAGGGCATCCGGCGACCTGTCCACCACCACCGCGACCCTGGGTTTGGATCCTTCCCGAAGGACGCTTGCGGCAGCGTCGATCTCGTCGTGTATGCGCTTCTTCAGGCCGGCTGCCTCGGCCTCGTGCCCGGGTGCGACCAGGTCAAGGCCCTCTCCGAGGGCACCAACCAGGGTCTCTCCACCGAGGCGCAGAGCCGGATGGGGGACGTCGTCGAGAAGACGGCGTTCTGACCGTTGTAGAGGGTGCCGCCGTTGCC
>CAZGVR010000051.1:0-4601 GCA_964528945.1 uncultured Myxococcales bacterium | reverse complement strand
GGTCGAGTCCATGTCCTCGAGGTCGTCGTTCGCGACCGTCACGACCTCCATGCCGGAGTCGCGGCACGCGGCCGCGAGATCCCGCGACGACACGTCCAGCACCACGGAGGCGGCGCCAGACGCGAGGATCCGCTCGGTCGACGGATCCAGGAACCCGCCGTAGCGTGGCAGCCTCCTCGCCTCGGCCGGGTGCTCGCAGAAGTCGCTCACGCCCACGACCATGCTGCCTGCCCCTATGGCGAAGAGGATCTCGGTCGCGGCCGGGACGAGCGAGATTATCCCGCTGCGGACCTCTGCCTGCCTGCCGGACCCGGCCCCCCTGCACGCCGCGATCAGGAGGGCCGCCATGATCGGCGCGATCGCCTTTTTCCAAGGTCCCACCGTCTCATCTCCGGAAGGAGAGTGTGAGGAAAAGCCCTGTCCCGGGCAAGGGGTAGCCGTCCACGTCGGAAAGGGCCGTGCGCCTGGAAACTGCTGAACCAGTTCCTGAGGTGATCCTTGTCAAGTCGATGAGATCGTTACCGATGTTGATCCAGGCAAGGTCGATCGAGAACCAGGAGGCCTCGACCGGAATCCATCTCAGGTGGAGCGAGTGCATGGTCCGGCCCGAGATGGGATCCAGCCGTGCCCGGTCCACGAAGCCGCCGTCGATCCAGTCCAGGGCATAGGACAGCTCCACCCCGAAGTGGCCGATGCACGCCTCGAAGAACAGATCGTGACGCGGCCTGTTGGGCAGCATCTTGCCGTCATAGGGCTCGATGCCGGAACGGTCGAGCGCGGACAGGAACGTGTATCCCAGCTCGACCGATGCCCAGCCGCGCCATCCTGCACGAAGGACGGTCTCCACGCCCGAGATCCTGGCCTCGCTCACGTTCTCCGCGACCATTGTGCGCTGCGAGTTCTGCATGAAGGCGACCAGGTTCACCACGCTCGACGAGAACCCCGTAGCCCGGACCTGAAGGAACAGGTCTCCGGCAATGCCCTCGGGCAGGGCCAGCGAGAGCCCGGCGTCGGCAGTGAATCCCTCCTCCGGCTCGAGCGCCGCATTGCCGCGGAAGGTCCCGCCGTCGCCGAACAGCTCCATGAAGGTGGGCGGCCTGTGCGAGTACGCGATGGACGACGTGATCGCGAGCCAGGCGAGCGGTGCCACCTTGATGCCGGCTCTGGGCGAGAGGTACACGCTCGTGCCCGGGCTCCCGGATCCGCCCACCTGGTCGTGGACCAGCGTGGCCCCTAGCGACGACTCGAGCACGAGGATCCCTCCGGCGAGAGAGGCGGACAGCCCGAGGCCCGTGCCTGCTGCCACGCGGAGCGCCTGGACCGTGCCTGCCTGCCGGCTCAGCCTGTCCGAGGATCGCCATCCCTCCACGGACAGGTCCGCGGACCAGGACGCTATCCATCCGCCCGGAGCAGCGGCGTTCAAGTCGAGGCCGATACCGGCGAGCACGTTTCGCGAAAGGCTGTCCACGGGCGAAAGCGCGATCTCCCCGAGCGGATCCTTGAACTCCATGGATCCGAGCCGCACGAACCCGCTCGCCATCACGAAAGGAAGCGCGGCCAGGCTGTCGCGCCACGCCTCGTAGGCCATGGACACCTGCAGCCGTGTCCGCCCGAGCGCGCTCTCGGTCGCCTGGAGCACGTCCAGGCCCGGAAGGCCGTCCTGCATGCCGCCGAAGCTGCCCTTGAGCGAGAGACGAGACCGCTCGTCGAGCAGCCAGGTGAGCGCGAGCAGCGCCGAGGCCGACGCGTGATCAGCGTTCCTGCGGACGGCGTACGCGTCGTCCGAGAGGTCGTAGGAGGTACCTCCGTCGTCGAGGTACGCGAACTTCCCGTCGCTGGACTCGTAGCTGCCGGCCGCCACGACCCCGAGCGACCCGCCGAACCAGCTCGTCCAGAGCGAGAGCTTGCGCTGCGCCCCCATCTCCAGGATCTCGCTCGCGGACCTGAGCCTGAGCCCTGCCTGGTCGCCGGATCCGGGCCCCGGGCCGAGCGGGTAGAAGCCCAGGGTTAGCGACGCCCCGAGGTGCAGGCCGGGCAATGGGTCGGGGCTCGAGAGGATGACCGCGCCGCCCGGGGAGGCGATCCCGCCGCCCATGAACAGCCCGCCCCTCACCACCTTGGCGCTCTTCAGGATCGCGATCGGGATGGTCGAGAGATCCACGAAGCCCGTCGAGGCATCGTTGAGCGGCACTCCGTCCAGGATGACGAGCGTGTGGCTGGCGTCTGCCACGCACCGAGAGGAAGGACGGGGCCCCGGGCGCTCCCATGCCGCGCACCCTGACCGACGGCGAGGACTCGAGCGCGGCCTCGATCGTTGTCCAGGTCTTGGACGCGTCCTCGCCCACCTCCATCCCGTCCGACTGGACCGTCTCCATGCCCGGCGAATCCGGCGTGGATGGCGGCTCGGCCGACACCTTTATCGGGCCGATCTCGACCTCGCCTTCCTCCTCGCCGGTACCGGCGGACGCGGCGCACGGGCGGATCGCCAGCGACAGTGCGAAGAGGATGCGGCATCGAGCAAGAGCCGTTTCCACCCGTTCCTCCGGGGTTTCCACGGCCGGCCGGCGCAAGGCGGTCTCCTGGCTGCCGGGCTCAGACCTACCGGCGGACCCTTCCCGGGGAAAAGCCCCAGTGGCATTCGTCCGCTTTCGTACCCGGTCACAGTGGCGGGGGCCGCGGCGGATTCTCACCGCCTTCCCGGTCCCTCGCCCGGCATCGGCTGAGGACGCCCGAAGATACCGCGGTGGAATTGGGAATGCAACCGGCGGTCGGCGGCGGCCGCCGGCCGTGTCAGAGGTCGGACATCGATCGGGATCGCGTCTTCCTCTGCTCCGATCGGCTCACCTGAGACTGGCGTGGAGGATCGTGAATCCCACGATATCCTCCCCTTCCATTCTCACGATGACGTCGTCGTCCGTCATCTCGCTGTCCGTTGCGCAGGAAGGTTTCTTGAAGCTGACGTAGAGCACGTCGGCTTCCTGATCGTACGACAGCCACATGACACCCCCGGGGGACCGCTTCACTGCAGGGATGAGGCTCACTATCTCCTTCAGGTTCTCGATGTTCACGGCCATAGCCTCCATCTCGAGTCCGGCCATCTCGCAGTGCTCCTCGACGATGTGTGACCAGCGCTCCGCGGTCAAGCGCACGATGGCACCGTTCTTCGTTCGCGCCGTATCGAGCATCGCATCGAGTATAGGGGATGAAAGCCACGGAAGGAAGGGTGGCCGGTACTGAGCCATTCGCGCTGCCGGCTGGAGGCCCGTCACTATTGGCCAGCATGATGGCTCGCGAAACGCGATACCCCAGGAACAGGGCCTGGGAGATGCCGAAACCCATAACGAGGCCGAAAACGCCGGCAAAATACCCCCGGGCCCAGTTCCGTGGTGCCGTTCCTCAGATTGTAGCCCTTTTCAAGCAGTTCGCATTCCCTTTTGGGAACAAGTCGCGACCTGCGCCCTCGGCATGTGAATGGGCGACACCGTGGTGTTGCCGGGCGCACGTGCCTGCACCATGCGATCACCATAAAGGCTCACCCCTACAGCGATCCCTGGACAACCTGGAAAACATATTATCGTTCCCGATTATAGCCCTAATCAAATTCGCAATCCCGGCCGGGCAGCCGCGGCGCACCTGGTTTCGCCGGTTTCATCCCGGCCTCCACCGTTCCGCCACCATGTGAATATCCGACAACGGCCTTGAAAACCTCTGAAGAGGTCCACGCGATGCGTGGGGTACAGACATCGGGACGGTAGAATGGGCCACAGCACGGATCGCTCGTAGTGGCGGCAGACGGCTGGGGCCGTGTCGGGGACCGTGGCGAGCCATCCTCCGGTCGCGAGGCTCTTGACCGCTACCGGATGCCGTGCTGCACTACCATCCGATGCCTGCAGCGCTCTCGAAGAAGACATGGGAGGAGTCCATGAAGATCCTGTCAATGACGGTCGTAGTGGCGCTGGTCGCGTCATCGTGGGCGTGCGGTGGCGGTGGGGGCGAGGACGATGCGGAGACGAGGATACCCAATCGGAAGCCGTGGATACCGCGGGCGACACGGTAGTCGATACGGCCGGCGACGATGGCGGGGAAGACGGGACCGGGTGCGGTGCCGATGCGGACTGCGACGACGCGGACGCGACCAACCACCCCGGCGCGGACAACGGCGACGGATACCAGGACGCGAGGTGCGGCGGGACCGACTGTGACGACTTCGACCTCGCCTTCAACCCCGGAGTGCCGCTCACCTGCACGACCGAGGACAGGGATTGCAACGGCGATCCCGACCAGGACAACGACGGGGACGGGCATGACGACGTGATCTGCGGTGGTGACGACTGTCATGACGACGATGTTTCGGCGATCCTGGGCGAGTGCTCTGGCGTGAACGAGTGCTGCGACGGGTGCTGGCAGAGAAACGGCTGCTGGCAGGACCCCACCACGGGCTACCTGTGGGAGGATCCACCGGTGGGCGGGTACGTGAACTGGAACAGTGCTGTCGCGTACTGCGCGGCCCTATCGCTCGCAGGTCGAGGTGCAGGGCAGTGGCACCTGCCAACCATCTCGGAGCTGCGGACGCTCGTCCGGGGATGCCCGGCTACCGAGGA
>CAZGVR010000050.1:12212-12620 GCA_964528945.1 uncultured Myxococcales bacterium | reverse complement strand
GTGGACGTGGACTGCGACGGCTCGATCGCCGAGACCGTGGACGACGACGGGGACGGGTGGGTGGACGTGGAGTGCGGCGACCTGCTCCCGTTCCCCTCGCCATTCACGGGCAATGGCGACTGCAACGACCTGGATCCCGGCACCTACCCCGGCGCGGCCGAGGGCTGCGACGGCGAGTTCGACAACGACTGCGACGGCAACTTCCGGGAGGTGGACGGGGACATGGACGGGGACGGCTACCCGTCCTCGATCTGCGGGGAGAACGACTGCAACGACGCGGATCCCTCGATCCACCCGGACGCCGCCGAGGCCTGCGACCTCGTGGACCAGGACTGCGACGGCTCCGACCTCGACGCACCCGGGATAGACGACGACGACGACGGCGTCCCGTCGTTCGAGTGCGGCGGG
>CAZGVR010000050.1:2351-12202 GCA_964528945.1 uncultured Myxococcales bacterium | reverse complement strand
CCCGGCGACCAAGGCCTGCAACGGCCTGGACGACGACTGCAACGGGGCTCCGGACGATGGCACCGGATCCGAGTGCGTGATGGGGTCCTTGGTGACGTGCATCACGAACTGCGGCATCTACGGCACGGGCGCGTGCACCTCCTCCTGCCGGCTCCCCACCGGAGCGGCCTGCATCGAGCCCTCGGAGGTCTGCGACGGCATGTCCCAGGACTGCGACACGTTCGCGGACGAGGGAGCCATCGTCGACCGCTCGGCCACCGACTACCAGGTGGACACGAAGACGGGCGAGGCATGGTTCGTGAGGGCTTGCTGGAACGGGGCCCACTACGGCGTGGTCTGGGTCGAGCAGTCCCCGGACGCCACCTCGACCAGGAACGAGGTCTGGTTCGCGATGATGTCGTCGAGCGGCACGCGCGTCGGATCCTCGGTGCTCGTGGACGTGACGACCACGCCCACGAGCGCCGTGCCGCCCAACGCGGCCATCGCGTGCGGCACCGACCGGTTCGGGATCCTGGTGAACAAGCGGGATTCCACGTCGAGCGACATCACGCTCTACCTCCGCCCGTACACGGGCAGCTTCACGACGCCGATCACGGTCAGCCAGTCGGACTCCTATTCGGCTTCGTCGGACATAACCTTCGACCGCTCGGACCTGGCCTGGGGCGTCGTCTGGACGGTCCAGGCCGGGAACTCGGTCATGTTCCAGCCGATGACCCAGGCCGGCTCCCCCGGGGGAGGGACGCTCCTCAACAGGAACATCGCCGGCGCCCTCTGCTCCGTGCCCGACCAGGTCAGGATAGTGTCCGAGAACTCGGGCAGGTTCGCGACCGTGTGGTCCGACTTCAGGGGAGCCGCGACCAGGGGCGTCGTGTACCAGCGCATCGGCACCACCGCGGTCGCCGGGCTCGACCTCCCGGTCTGGTCGGCCGCGGGCAGCAACGCCGTGTTCCCGGAGATCGCGTGGAGCGGCGTGGCCGGCCGCCACAGGATCGTGTGGGTGGCCGATCCGACCTCGGGAACCAGCGTCCCCAGCCTGATGAACGCCGAGGTCACGGGCGTGGTCACGCCGTCCGTCACCGACGCGCCCGCCGTCCTCGTCTCCGGCACGACCGCGGGCACCCTCGCCCGGGCCTCGATCGACTGGTGGGCATTCTACGGCACCTGGCTAGTCGCGTGGTACGAGGCGACGTCGGGCGTGTTGGTGAAAGCCTACAGGCTGGACTCGAGCGGGAATCCGATCGAGTCCCCGATCGCAGTGTCCGACTCGGGCACCCCCTATCATCCCGAGGTCGTCGCAGGGCCAGACACGGACTGGGCCGCAGTGGTCTGGGACGACGGCCGCGGCAGCGGGGGCAACTTCGACCCCTACATGGACTTCCTGGGCTGCTTCTGAAGCGAGGCTGCCCGCCTAGCCCCTCTTCCTCAGGGCCTCGCGCGCCTCGTCCCGGCTCTCGAACACGTGTGGGGCAACGTCCCGCGCCGCGAGCAGGTCGCCGAGCTTCATCCTCAGGAACGCGCTGGTCGTGTACCGGGTCACGCCCACGTAGAAGCGGTCCACCACGTCCTTCACCATGGCGCCGTACACGTCCACCAGCTCGGGCGTGATCGAGAAGCTGTCGTAGTTCACGATGGCGTAGACCTTGCGGCCGAGCGGCCCGCACACGCGCTCCACGTTCGCCCTGATCTCCTCGACGTCCTTTCCGGACCGGACCGAGAGCCCCTCGAAGTTGAGGAACAGCGTGTTCTCGTCGGCGCGGTAGTCGAAGCGGTCGGCGATCGGGATGGCGAGGAGGTCCTCCTTGAGGCCCATGGGGCCGTCCAGGAAGATCCTGGGATCCATGATCGCGGGCTCGCCCTCGATCACCGGCCAGAAGGACATCTTCGCCAGGATGTCGCGCTCCAGGTCCGCCCCGGGCGCGATCTCCTGGAGGACCAGCCCTTTCGCCCCGAGGCGGAACACGCACCGCTCGGTCACGTAGAGCACGGTCCGCCCGCTCCTGGCGCCGACCTGGCCGCTGAAGGTGACGTGGTCCACGCGCTCGACGAACTTGGGCGTCCTCCCGTCCCTGCGTATCTCGATCCTGCCGCCTTTCGCCCCGATCTCCAGCTCGCCGGCCATGAACGACCCGGTGAACACGACCTTCTTCGCGTTCTGGCTGATGTCGATGAACCCGCCCGCGCCCGACAGCCGCGGCCCGAACCTGCTCACGTTCAGGTTGCCCTCCCTGTCCGCCTGCGCGAGCCCGAGGAAGGCGACGTCGAGCCCGCCGCCGTCGTAGAAGTCGAACTGGTACGGCTGGTCGATCACGGCCTCGACGTTGGTGGCGGCCCCGAAGTTGAGCCCGCCCGCCGGGATGCCGCCGATGACGCCGGGCTCGGCCGTGAGCGTGAGGTAGTCGAGGAGCCCCTCCTCGGCCGCCACGCGCGCCACTCCCTCGGGCACGCCGATCCCCAGGTTCACCACGTTGTTCGGCCTGAGCTCGAGCGCCGCGCGCCGGGCGATGATCTTCCGCTCGTCCATGGCCATGGGCTCGAGCGACGCGAGCGGGATGCGCGTCTCCCCGGAGAAGGACGGGTTGTAGCGCTCCGCGAAGGTCATCCAGTGATCCTCTGGATCCGCGACCACCACGCAGTCCACGAGGATGCCCGGGATCTTCACGTCCCTCGCCCTCAGCGTGCCGCGATCCGCGATCCGCTCGACCTGGACGATGACCACGCCGCCCGAGTTCCGGGCCGCCATGGCTATCGGCAGGACCTCGAGCGTCAGCGCCTCCCTCTCCATGGTCACGTTGCCGTCCAGGTCCGCGGTCGTGCCGCGCAGGATCGCGACGTCGATCGGCCGCGGCCTGTACGCGAGGAACTCCTCGCCGTCGAACTCGATCAGCTCTACGAGATCCTCCTTGGTGCGCTCGTTGATCTTGCCGCCGCCGTTCCTCGGATCCACGAACGTGCCCAGGCCGACCCGCGAGATCGTCCTCGGGTTCCGGGCCGCGATGTCGCGGAACATGTGCGAGATCACGCCCTGCGGCAGGTTGTACGCCTCGATCCTGTTCTCGATCGCGAGCTTCTGCAGCTTGGGCGCGAGCCCCCAGTGCCCGCCGATGACCCGCGCGATCAGCCCCTCGTGGCCCAGGTGGTTCAGGCCCTTGTCCTTGCCGTCGCCCATGCCGGCCGCGTACATGATCGTGAGGCCCTGCGGCGACCCTGTCTCGAGGAAGCGCCTCTCCAGGGCCTTGGCCACCCCTTCCGCGAAGCCGATGCCCACGAACCCGCCGAACGCGACCGTGTCCCCGCCCCTCACGATGCGCACGGCCTCGTCCATGGACACGACCTTGCCGCGCTTCATGTGCGCCTGGATGTCCGAGATCGCGGGATGACGTCTTTCCTGTGTCATGGGGCCTCCCGTGGTGCGTCGAAGGGGATCGTAGGCGTTCAGGCGCGGTACATCAGCTCGAAGAGAAGCTCGTAGGCCGTGTCCCTCTCGGACCTGTACGCGTCGAGCGCTGCCACGATGTTGTCGGAGAGCCGGCGCTCCGCGTACTTGAGCGTGTTCTTCTCGTCCACCTTGCGGCGGTTCTCCTTGACCCACGCGGCCCAGGGCTCGAACATCCTCATCCAGGGGTTCACCCTGTCCGACCACATGTAGCGGCTCACGCGCGACGGGTTCATCCACCTGAGGATCTGGGCGTGCATGGGGCTCGAGACGAGCGCCCTCACGAGAGGCCTGCCGAACTCGAGGTACAGGTTCTCGTTCGCCTCCGAGATCCTGGTCAGCTTGTGGAACACGTCGCGCTCCACAGGGAACCGCACGTCCTTTATGTCGCGATGCTCGAACCTGACGACGAACTGGTCCTTGAACGGATCCTTCTCGCCCGTCTCGCCCTCGATGAACATCTGGTAGAGGCCGGGCTCGAGGTTCTGCATGTCCTCTATGTGCTCGATGATGGCCCTGTGCTCGCGCTTCGCGATCGCCGCCGACACGAATATGCCCAGGTGCCCTATGTGCGGGTTCAGGAGGTAGATGATCCTCTGCCCGGCCTTCTCGAGGTCCTCGGTCGTCTCGTAGATCTCCGAGATCCAGTGCAGCGCCTGCTGCGGCGGCGTGATGTTGTCCCCGCCCGAGGCGAAGATGACGAGCGGGTCCTCCATCTTCCTCATGTCGATCTTGTGACCCGGCCCGATCTCGAGCACGCCCCTCTCCAGGCGGTCGCCGATGAAGAGGTTCTCCACGATCCACAGGATCTCGTCCTCGTTCAGCAGGTAGAATCCGGTCCACCACCTCTCGAACTCCAGGTAGCGCTCCGCCTCCGTGTCCACCTTGCTGAAGAGCGAGTAGTCCTTCTTCCAGAGCGTGTTGGCCGGGTTCAGGCTCTCGAAGTTGTGGACGAGGTACGAGCCGTCGAAGATCCCGTGACCCAGGTCGCACATGAAGCGCGTGGCCCAGGCGCCGCCCGTGAGCCCGCCCGTGAGCCTCATGGGGTTCACGCCCTCGGCGCCCGCCCAGTAGGACATGGGCGCGCCGTTGATCACGATCGGGCCGGTCACGTCCGGCCTGTCCGCGCCGATCATGGCGACCGCCCATCCCGCCTGGCAGTTCCCGTACACGAGCGGGAAGTCCCGGTCCGGGTGCAGCCTCCTTATCTCCTCCATGAACCTGACCTCGGCAAGCTCCACGTCCTCGATGGTCTGGCCCGGGCAGGGCTCGGGGTTGAACGACACGAAGTAGACCGGATGGCCCTCCATGAGACCCATGCCGATCTCCGAGTCCTTCTTGAACCCGCCGATGCCCGGGCCGTGGCCCGCGCGCGGGTCGATGATCACGAGAGGCCTCCGGCCGGGTGCGGGCTCCTTGCCCTCGGGGTGCTTTATGGCGAGCAGCTGGTAGTTCGCGGGCCTTTCGAAGGTGCGCGCGTCGAGCACCACGTCGTACTCGTAGTCGAGGAGCGGCGGCATGCCTTTTTCGTAGTGCTCGAGCATGTTGTTCCCGCGCTGCCGCATCACGTCCATGAACAGGACCCACCGCTGCCAGAAGTCCACCCAGTACTCCATGGAGTCGCTGGCGAACCTCTCCATCGACGTCTGCGAGAGCTTGGTGAACAGCTCGCTCCAGGCCGTGACGATCTCGGCCTGCTTCGCCATCTTGTTGACGTCCATCTCGTCCATGGCCTCTCTCCGTTGTAGGAACGCTCATTGTACCCCAACTCCACGGCCGGCGGTGAAGCGAACTGCGCACAGATGCCCTTACAAATATCCACTTTCGATATCCAAATACCCCTACAAATAGCCCCTTTCATTCATGGATTGCCTTGACAAATAGCCACTTCCATGCGACCATCCCTCAGGCTGGTATCTGTAACGTGCTGATATCATGATAGAAAGAGACCTCATGGCCCATCTGCGGGCATGGCGGAGCGACCCGCACAGGAAGCCTGCGATCATCAGAGGTGCTCGCCAGGTCGGCAAGAGCACGATCGCCCATCTTCTAGGAAGGGAGTTCCAGGGTTTCGTCGAGGCGAACTTCGAGATCGAACCGGGGCTGGCCTCCATCTTCGAGCGGGACCTGGAGCCTTCGCGAATAGTCCGCGACCTGTCGCTGACCATCGGGAAGAAGATCGACGAGGGAAAGACCCTCCTGTTTCTCGACGAGATCCAGGCCTGCCCGGCGGCGCTCGCCTCGCTGCGCTACTTTCAGGAGAGGATGCCCGGTCTTCACGTGATCGTCGCCGGATCGCTCATCGACTTCTCCCTGCAGGAGGTCGGCGTGCCCGTGGGCCGCGTCACCTTCTTCCACCTGTACCCCATGACGTTCCTCGAGTTCCTGACCGCGACCGGGAACGACGCGCTGCGCGAATCGCTTGGTGTCCACGATCCCGGCGAGGAGATGCCGGCAATGGTCCACGAAAAGCTGCTGGGCCTCCTGGGGCAGTACATGGCCGTCGGCGGCATGCCCGAGTCCGTGGCCAGGTGGGTCGAGAAGGGCGACCTGCGAGCGTGCGGCCGGGTGCAAGAGGACCTCGTGGGTGCGTACGCACAGGACTTCTCGAAGTACGCGCGCCGGAACCAGCGGCAGCACGTGAGGACGGTGTTCGAGGCGATCCCCAGGCTCCTGGGCCGCAAGTTCGTGTTCAGCTCCGTGGCCTCCGAGGTGAAATCCAGGACGCTGCGATCCGCGCTCGATCTGCTCGCGACCGCCCAGGTGGCGCACGTCGTCCGCCACTCCTCGTCGAACGGCGAGCCTCTCGGGGCCGAGGCCGACCCGGGCCTCTTCAAGGTCATCCTGCTCGACGTCGCGCTGGCCCAGCGCCTCCTCGGACTCGACACCGGCGAGTGGATCCTCCGCCCGGAGGAGACGATCGTGAACCGCGGGGCGATCTGCGAGGCCTTCGTGGGGCAGGAGATCCTCGCATGCGGCCCGCCCACGCGGCGCTCGGAGCTGTTCTACTGGGCGCGCGAGCAGCGCGGCAGCATGGCCGAGGTGGACTACGTCGTGGCCGCGGGCGGGAAGGTTGTCCCCATCGAGGTCAAGAGCGGCGCGACGGGCAGGCTGAGGAGCATGCGCCTCTTCCTCGAGACCAGGAAGGGGAGCCCGTTCGGCGTGCAGGTCTCGAGGGCGAACTTCGGCGTGGACGGCCCCATCCGGCGTTTCCCGCTGTACGCCGTCTCGCGGATGATGGAGGCCTGCGCTTCGGGCGGGATCGTCGGCGACGCCGGGCCCGCTTGACGGCCCGCGGCATATGCCTTACTGTCAAGTAAGGTTTTTCATTGGAGGTAAGGATGGCCTTCTCGACGGTGACCAGCAAGGGCCAGATAACCATCCCGAAGAAGATCCGGGACGGCATGAGGCTGAGGAAGGGGGACAGGGTGTCGTTCCGCATGAGGCGGGACGGGGCGGTCGAGATGAGGCAGGACGACGCGGACCTCCGGGCCCTCAGGGGGCTCCTCGGGAAGCGCAGGAAGGGCGTGACCGTGGAGGACATGGAGGAGGCGATCGCCAAGGGAGCGACCAGGGAATGATCGCGCTGGACACGTCGGTCCTCGTCAGGTTCCTAGTGGAGGACGATCCGGAGCAGTCGAGGCGGGCGGCCCGGTTCGTCGAGAAGGCCGCGAAGGACGGCGAGACGATCTGGCTCTCCGACGTCGTGCTGGTCGAGACGGCATGGGTGCTGGATCGAAGCTACGGCTACCCGAGGTCCGAGATCGTGGACGCCCTTCGCCGGGTGGTATCGGCGAGGAACGTGAAGACGGCCGAGCAGGACGGGGTCGTCAGGGCGGTCGACGGCTACGAGGCCGGCGAGGGCGGGTTCGCTGATTGCCTCATCAGGGAGCGCGCGAGGGAGAGCGGTTGCGACGCTGTCGTGACCTTCGACAGGAAGCTCCTGGGCAGGGAGGGGTTCAGGGCGCCCTGACGGGCCGCGATCCCGCCGCTCAGGCTGAGGGCGCTCCTCGAGCAGCCTCGACCCTCGATCGGAGCAGCGCCGTCGATTCCGAGTCCTCGCACGGCACTGCTAGGGCTCCATGAACGCCGGCGTCAGCCCGTGGTAGAGCACGTCCGGGCATATGTCCGCGCCGTTGGGCCAGACGATGGTGCACGTGTCGGGGTCCACAGTCACGGACCTGAAGAAGGCTGGGTCGTTCCGGCACGGCTCGAAGATGGGTCCATGCAGGTATGGCTCGAGATCGATGGTCTTCCGGACCCCGTCCTTGAAGAGGATCTCGACCTCGAATCCACGCAGAACCCTTACGTCCACGACCGGTACCATGAATCGTAGATTACTCCAACGTCGGGCTTCAGTACACGTCCAGGTCGTTGCCGAACGCGACCGCCCCGTCCCAGGACTGCCGGATCTCCTCGGGCAGCGACTCCTCCGTGGCGCCCCAGAGAAGCTCGTGCGTTAACACGAGCAGCTCCGGCTTCGCGGCGGCCGCGATCCTGCCGAGCTCCACGCCGGACGTGTGGTACCGGGGGTGGTAGGCCCTCATGCTCGCGGGCATGGTCGCGAGCGCGGCGGCAGAGTACACCTCGTGCACGAGCACGTCGCAGCCCGCGCACGCCTTCGCGACCGCCTCGCACGGCCCGGTGTCTCCCGAGACCACGATGGTGCGGTCCTTGGCCACGAACCTGTAGCCGTACGCGTGCTCCCAGTCCCCGTGCGATACTGCGAACGCCTCGACGGTCACGTTCGAGTCCTCGTAGAAAGCGCCTGGCGTCACCTCCCTGGCGATCGCCGGCACGATCTCCCCTGCCGTTGCCCGGCCGCTCCGCACCGCGAGGTCCTCCGCGTATGCCTCGAGCAGCTTCTCCGTCATCCGCTGCAGACCTGGCGGCCCGAAGATCTCGAGCGGCGCCTTCCTGCCGAGCTCCCAGGGCGTGAGGATCAGGTCCGGAAGCCCTGCCGTGTGATCCGAGTGCAGGTGCGTGGCGAACGCCCGGTCCAGGCCCGTGATCTCCATGGCCTCGAGGCCCTTCGCGTAGGCCGCCGCAGCTCGCCGCACCACGCCCGGCCCGAAGTCCACGACGTAGGCGCGGCCGCCCGCGACCACGGCCAGGCTCGGCCCGGACCGCTCGGGATCCGGGACCGGCGTGCCGGTTCCCAGGAGCACGACGTACGTGCCCGACGGCTTCGAAACCGGACGAGCATCCGCCGCGGCGCCGGTCTCGCTCGCGACTACGGGATCGGGGCACGTTGGCTGCCTGCACCCGCATGCCAATACGAGCAGGATGGCGATCCTGGGCATGTGCACCAGGCATCGGCCAGTCATCCCGCCGTCCTCACGCCGAGCTTCCTGCAGAGCGCCCTGAGATCGCGATCCACGGTCGCCAGGATCGATGCGTGCCTTCGCGCGACCACGGCGTAAAACAGGTCGTACGCCGGGTGCCCGAACCTGGTAGCCAGATCGAGCGCCTCCTCGAAAAGCTCGGACGAGGGCACGATCACGTCGGGGATCCCGATCGCCCTCTCGAGGGCCGCAGCGCACTCCTCCGCGTCGCTCCCATCCATACGTGCGTACTTCCAGAAGGTGTTGGTCAGCTCGGGGATTATGAGATCCGGGGCACGGACCACGTCGGCCTCGTCGACCAGCCGCCCGACGCCGCCCGAATTCACGCGCCTGAGCGCAATGGCGGCGGCCGCGCTCGCGTCCACGACCACGCTCACCTCCGCCTGTCCTCCCTGATGAGCACCTCCGGCGGCGCCGCTCCAGCGGGCAGGGATATCCTCGACGATTCGATCCTCTCGAGCAGCAGGCGGCGCCTCTCCCTGCCACCGTGGCCTCCCATCAGGGATTCCTCCAGGATGACGGCCGCCTGCCTGGACAGGCTCCTCTTCTCCTGCCTCGCACGCTCCGCGAGAAGACGGTAGACTTCCGGATCCATGTTCCTGATCTGAAGCGTGGGCATGCACCGACCTCCGGTTCCGTGTCTCCATGGAGTATAGCCTCCGGCCCTGATGGGTGCAAGATGCATGCATAATGCACCCAGTCCTTCATCGGCGGTTCCAGCCGAACTGCGACTCGCCGATGCCGGAGGGTATCGGCGGTTCGAGCCGAAAGGTTTCCGCCTTGGTACGAAAGAAGAGGCCTACTGCCCCACTGGCTCGCACGTGGTCGTGTAGTGGTGGCACTTGCCCATGGAGTTGTGCGCGCATTCCTTGTACACGCCGTCCGACGGGTCGAACATGCACGCGGGATCGCAGCTCGTGGTGTAGTGGTAGCACTTGCCCATGGAGTGGTGGGCGCACTCCCTGTACACGCCGTCCGACGGATCGAACATGCACGCCGGGTCGCAGCTGGTCGTGTAGTGGTAGCACTTGCCCATGCTCGCGTGCGCGCACTCCTTGTGGACCCCGTCCGAG
>CAZGVR010000050.1:0-2341 GCA_964528945.1 uncultured Myxococcales bacterium | reverse complement strand
CCGCATACGTCCCGGACCCGTAGGGATCGTACGGCTGCGCGTAGCCCGCGTACGGGTCGTAGTAGGTCTCGCTCGCGACCGATTGCCCGCGCGGGGCGGACGGCTGCGGCGATGCGGCGTACGCGGGCGCGTACGCGGGATCCGGATCCGCGGCCGGCCTGTAGATCACGCACGCCTGCTCAAGGACCATGGCCGCCAGGACGAACGTCGACTTTCCCGGGATGCGCCTCATGATCCCAGCTCAGAAGTCGTACGCGAGCCCGAGCATGATCCTGAGGTCCATGGTCTGCGACCCGGGCAGGTTGACCGCCCAGTCGTTGGGCGGCACGAACGTGGGGTTCACGCGGTGGTCCCAGTCCTCGGGCTGGCCCGGGTTGTACGCGTACCTGAGCTTCAGCGGGATCGAGAGCATCTTCACCTTGAACATGAAGCCCAGCTCCACGCACAGGAACACGTCGTTCTGGTCCTTCACCCTGAGCAGGCCCAGGATCGTCTGCCGCTGCGCGTCCGTGATCTGGCCGTCCTGAACCTCGATGGACATGCGCGTGCTCCTGGACCACACCATCTCCGGGCCCAGGCCCAGGGAGAACCTCATGGCCGGCGCGTCGATGACGACCTTGAAGAGGATGGGCAGCCGCACGTCCATGAACCGCATGTGGTACCGCAGCTCGCCCACCTTGATCGAGGACACGAAGTACTCGATGTCGTACATGTCGTCGTGGTGGTCGAAGAGGAGATCGATCTCCAGGCCTATGTACTTGATGAACCGCGCCTCGAACAGCAGGCCGCCTCCCAGGTTCCACCCGCCCGCCGTGCCGCCGAACGGGACCGAGTCCACGTCCCCGGGCGGCCGGTTCTCGGGCTGGGTCCACAGGTCCCCGCCCACGGTGAAGTAGGCTCCGGCGCTGCCGTGGAAGATGTCCGCCTTCTTTATCCCGGCCCGTGCCGGCGAGGCCCAGAGCACCGCCGTGGCCGCGGCCGCGGCCACGATCGCGAATCGCCTCATGGTCAGCCTCCCTCCTGTCATGTCGCCTCCCTCAAGTCACGTGCCGAGCTTGCCCGGGTTGAACAGCCCGCCGGGGTCCATCATGCGCTTCACGCGGCCCATGAGATCCCTCATGCCCGGGTCTATCCTCGGCTCGAGCTCGCGCCACGCCCATACCGGCGTCTTGTACATGATGAAGCCCTTGGCCGTGACCATGGCGAGCAGCTCGTGGTTCACCGCCTTCACCGCGTCCACGTCGGAGGGCACCTTCCTGTCGAAGGTCGTGATGAACCGCAGCACGCCGAAGTGCCCGCCCCTCATGGGCCGGCTCACGATGAGCGGCGGGAACCCGTGCCGCGCCATGATCTCCATGCCCGCCTCGGCGGCCTCCCCGAACCCGGAGAGAGGGCCGTAGGTGCCGATCCACGACAGCCCGCCGCCGCCGTGGTTCGTGAGGAACTCCAGGTCCACCGGGAAGTCGGCGAACGCCTCGAGGCCCGGGTTCACGCCGAGGAGCATGTCCACGTCCATGGGGTCCTCGAAGCGCCCCCCGCCGGCCGCGACCTTCGCGAGGACCGATCGCAGGATCTCCTCCTTGGCGTCCATCTCCGCGCCTGTCTCCGCGGTCAGATCCACGTACAGGAAGAAGAGCGGCTCGCCCTCCGAGGGAACGGGCCTGGGCTTCTTCACTCCCATCATCATCTTCGCTGAAGGCCAGGACAGGCCGCCGATGTCGTCGCAGGTCTCGGTCCGGCAGAGGAGGCGGACGGCCTCGTACGTGGAGGCCACGCCGTAGGAGAGCACGAAGAGCCGCCTGCGGAGCGGGTGGAGCGGCCAGAGCTGGAACGCGAGCTTGGTCACGATGCCGGTCGTGCCCTGCCATCCCACGAAGAGGCCCGTGATGTCCGGGAAGGGCACGTTGCCGAACGGCACGGGCGAGAGGGCCCAGGCCCCGGTCCTCACGAGCGACCCGTCCGCGAGGACCGCCTCCACGCCCGAGATCCACTCGGACTGGTCCCCGTACTTGAGCGACCGGTTCGTGAGCCCGCCGAGGAGCGCGTTCGCGAGCACCGACGTGTGCGGCGGCGCGAGCGAGTATCCGAGCGTCAGGGGGATGCCGCGTGACACGAGGTGATCCTTCATGCCCTGCTGCGTCACCCCCGGCTCGATGACCGCGACCATGTCGTCCACGTTCACCTCGAGCACCCGGTTCATGCGCGTCATGTCGAGCACCAGGCCGCCCGGCGCCGGGATGGCGATGCCTCCCACGTTCGTACCGGCCACGCGCGGGGTGATGGGCACCCTGTCGATGGCCGCGCGTCTCACGATCTCCCGGACCTGATCGACCCCGGTCAC
>CAZGVR010000049.1:5471-12700 GCA_964528945.1 uncultured Myxococcales bacterium | reverse complement strand
GTCATCGGCACCCGGAATGCCCGACCTCGAAACTCTCGTGACTTCCGACGCTACGGGATATTCGGGAACGACACCTACGCCGCCGGGGAGCTTCAGGTGTGGACGACCTTTCACTCGGTGAGCCTCCTTCCTCTCACGGGGAACACGTTGCTTTCACGGCGCACCGCCGGGTGGCCCCGGGCGGGTCAAACCGCCCGGGGCCACCCGGCGATTCAAGCGTGGCGCTCGGCAAGCTTGACGATCGAGTCGCGACCGGGCATGATCCGCTCTTCCGTGTGGGAGCGAAGGACAGACGACAGGGTCCACCTGAGGATCTGGGTGGAGGAGCGGGTGGGCGAGACCGTCTACTACCAGCGGACCGCCAACATCTCGAAGAGCGGGCTCTTCCTCGAGGGCACGATACCGCACCAGCCCGGGACCACGGTCAGGCTAGCGTTCGCCCTGCCCGACGACGACAAGCACGTGATCGAGGTCGAGGGAGTGGTCGTGGCCTCGTCCGGGGAGCAGCGCGGCATGGGCATCAGGATCGTGGACATGCGCGACGAGGACGAGGTCCGCTGGAACGGGTTCATAAGGAAACAGCTCGGCCAATGAGACGACCAGCAGCCTCCAGCCTAGCCTGCGCCCTGCTCACGGCCCTGGCCGCGTGGCAGCGGCCCGCCGCGGCCGAGGAGGACCCGGACGCGGTCGCGCTCTACCAGGAAGGCGTGGATCTGGCCAAGGAGGGCAAGTACGCCGAGGCCATCCCGAAGTTCGAGAAGGCCCAGGAGATGGGCGCGCCTCCCGTGGCCCTCTACAACATCGGCAAGTGCTACGAGGCGCTCGGCAAGTACGACCTGGCCGTCTCGTTCTACGAGCGGTACGCGGGATCCCCGGGCGTCACGGACGCGGCCGAGGTCCAGAAGATCGTCAAGACGCTGGAGAAGAAGCCGTCGCACGTCAGCATCGCGACCGAGCCGCCGGGCGCCAAGGTCCTGGAGAAGGTGGACGAGGACTCCTCGCTGAGCCACGGGGTGACGCCGGTCGAGTTCTCCGCCGAGGCAGGCAAGCACACCTACATCCTGGTGCTCGAGGGCTACAGGAAGAAGGAGATCGAGGTCGAGGCGGGCCTGGGAAAGCCCATCGATCTCACGGTCGAGCTTTCCGCGAAGATCGGCGGGGACGGCGCTGGAGCGGGCGGGGGCGGAGGGGACGGCGGCGGGACCGAGGACGGCGCGCACCCGCTCGGGATATCGATCGAGGCGGGCGCCGGCGCGGTCCTCCATACCTACGAGCACACGGGGATCCAGGCAGGGGCAGACGCCTCGGTCGAGGCCGGGTGGCGGTTCTCGCACGGTGTGGACACCGGCTTCTCGCTCGGACTTCGGGTCGACTTCCGTCCGTACACGATGCACGGAAGGGACGTGGTCTCGTGGGAGACCGTGGACGTGGGCGCACTGTTCACGGACATCCTCCTCACCCCCGGCTTCCAGTTCCGCCTGCACCCCAGGCTCGGGGTCGAGGTTACGCTCCCGCTAGGGGTTGCGATCCTGGCGCCGATCGATCGAGTGGCGCGGTCCATGGAGCTGGACATCCTGGGCGGGTACGTGCACGGCGGTGGGCTGGTGCTGTTCGACGTCGGGCTGGGGGCGGCGCTCAGGGTGGCTATAGTGAAGGGCCTGTTCCTGGAGATCGAGCCGGTGCGCCTGCACGTGCTCGTCCCGCTCACGCGGTGGGAGACCGGCACGAAGGCGCTTTGCGACATCGACATGGCCGTGCGCCTGGGCTGGGAGGTCTGAAGATGAGAAGCCACGCGTTCGCCATCATCACGGCCGGGGTCCTCTCAGCCATGGCGGCCTGCGACCGGGATCTGGCCAAGGCCGAGGAGCTGCTGCTCACCGGGGACGCGGAGGGCGCGGCCGCCATGTACGAGGCCCGGCTCGCGAAGAAGCCCGGAGATGGGGCCGCGACCATCGGGATCGCCATGGCCAGGTACACGGCCACGATCGGCAAGGCGAAGACCGGCGAGGACACCACGGCCGACTGGAAGAAGGTGGTCCCGCTGCTCGAGAGCGCGGTGCTGGTCGACCCGCCGCCCGAGGGCATGGAGCCCGTGGGACAGGACTCGCTCGCAGATGCCCTCTTCAGGCTCGGGATGCACTGCTACGGCGAATCCGACTCCGGCTGCGCGGCCGAGGCGCTCGGCAAGGCCGCGGATCTGGGGAAGAAGAGCGCGGAGCTGTACGCGGCGCTCGCCAGGTCCGAGGCCGCGACCGACCGGATGAACGACGCGTTCAGGGACGCGATGGAGGCCGCCAAGCTGGATCCCGGCAACTCGGATCTGTTCGGGGACGCTGCCGGGTGGGCGGACGCGGCTGCCCTGCCGTGGGTGCACCACAGGTTCTGGCTCCTCTCCGAGAAGGCCGAGCCCTCGGGCCTCGCCTATCGCCAGCCAGGGGAGATAACCAGGGAGCTCACCAGGAAGTACCCGGCCCTCGGCATGATCAACGACACGCTCGGCTTCTTCCTGTCCGGCGAGGAGGTCTCGAAGACCGCCTGGGACGGCCTGCTCGAGCGGGAGGCGATCATCGGCGATCTGGACAAGTTCGTCACCAAGAAGCCTCCTTCGGCGTTCGCCCCGGAGGACAGGGTGCGCCTCGCCTGGGTGGTGTACCACTACTACAACACCACGGGCGTCGTGTTCGATAGCATGGGAGACGGGTCGAGGGCCAGAAGCTGGTTCGAGAAGGCCGTGGGCGTGGCAAAGACCGGAAAGGTCTCGCACCCCGGGCTTCAGCCCGGCGTGGTGGAGGGCGAGCTGAAGTGGGCCGCGGCGAACCTGGAACTGGTGAAATGAAGGGGGAGCGGGTCCGGCTGCCGGCCGGGGCCATCTTCTGGAACGCCTGGATCATCTTCGCGATCGTCTTCTTCGCCTGCGCCTGGATGCCGTGGTCGATCCTGTTCGCCGCCCTCTGCGTCTTCATCGATCACGACAGGAAGATCATGGGCATCGTGAACCAGGCATGGTGCCGGTTCATCGGGAACGTCTTCCCCTACATGCTCCACTCCGTGCGCGGCCAGGAGAAGATCGTGCCCGGCCAGGCCTACATCATCGCCTCCAACCACGAGAGCGCGGCCGACATCGTCCTGCTCTCGTACCTGGACGTGGCGTTCAGGTGGGTGGCAAAGCACACGCTGTACCTGGTGCCGGTCTTCGGATGGCAGCTCTGGCTGCTCGGGCACCTCGCGATACGCCGCGGCTCCAGGGCCAGCCGACGCAGGTTCATGCGAAGGGCCATGGCCACGCTGGAGGCCGGCATCTCCATACTGATCTTCCCCGAGGGAACCAGGACGCGGACGCGCGGCATGCGCCCATTCAAGCCCGGCGCGTTCCTGCTCGCAAGGGACACGGGACGCGCGATCCTGCCGGTCGTGATCTCGGGGACCTTCGACGCCATGCCGCCCCACAGGCACGTGGTGCCCGAGCCGTTCTGGGCCCTCGTGAAGGTGCTGGACCCCGTTCCGGTCACGGCCCGGACTCCGGAGGAGATCGACGCCGTCATGCGGCAGGTCCGCGAGACCATGCTCCGCGAGAAGGCCGACCTCGATCGCGAGGCCTGGGTGATGAAGGAGCGCATGCGCAGGTCCAGGCTCAGGAAGTGAGGGCCGCCCGGCGCCTCGCTCAGCCGCACCATGGTGAAGTCCAGCAGTCCTCGTCCAGGCAGTCCTCGTAGCCGTCGCAGTCGTCGTCCAGGAAGTCGGAGCAGATCTGCTCGTATACGGGGGCGGCGCAGTCCGCTGGCGACGGCAGGGTGCAGGAACCGGTGCAGGTGCCGTCCCCCGTGGACCCGCACGAGGTCTCGCATTCCACGTCCTCCCCGGCGTTGCAGGGGAAGCCCTCGTCAACCGCGCCGTCGCAGTCGTCGTCGATCCCGTTGCAGATCTCGGCCGGCGGGTGGCAGTCCGAGGGCGGTGGCTCGCTGCAGTCCGGGTCGCAGACCCCGGTGCCCCTGCTCCCGCACTCCGTCGTGCAGCCCGAGCCCGCGCCGGCAGCGCAATCGAAGCCGTCGTCCGGATCCCCGTCGCAGTTCTCGTCGAGCCCGTTGCACACCTCGTCGGGTGGCGCGCAGTGGTCCGGCCCGGGGACCGCGCAGTCCGTCGTGCACCGGCCCGAGCCCGCGGACCCGCACGAGGTCTCGCAATCCACGGGCTCTCCCATCACGCACGCGAAGCCCTCGTCGGGATCGCCGTCGCAGTCGTCGTCCAGCCCGTCGCAGATCTCGACCGCGCCGGGGTACGCGGCCGGATTCTCGTCGTCGCAGTCGTCGCCGCCCGGCGACGATGCGCAGCCGATCTCCGCGTGGCCGTCGCCGTCCGTGTCGGCCTCGTCCAGGGCGCCGCCCGCGCAGTTCTGGTCCACTCCGTCGCAGGGCTCGGCCGCACCGGGATGGACGTCCGGATCCGAGTCGTCGCAGTCGTCGGCCTCGGGGCTGCCGGGGCAGGCGGACGGATCCCAGTGCCCGTCGCCGTCCTGGTCCTCCGAGATCGTGCCGTCGCAGTCGTCGTCCGCCCCGTCGCAGACATCCTCGGCACCGGGGTGCACGGCGGCGTTCCCGTCGTCGCAGTCCGTGCCGCCGCACTCCGCCGGCTCGAATCCGTCCCCGTCCCCGTCCACGCACTCGCTCACGCACGAGTCCGACCCGGGGTCGCACCGGTCCACCGTCGAATCGATGCCGTCGTCGCAGCCGGGCCGCACGCCGTCCAGGCAGGTGCCGCCGATGCACCGCTCCTGTCCGGTACAGAAGAGGCCGTCGGTGCAGTCGTCGTCCCCGGTGCAGCCGTCCTTGCACCCGTGGGCGCCCGCGACGACGAGCGCGAGCGCGATCATGGTGATCCGTCTGGCTCCGTGCATGACACATGATAGCCCCGGGAGCGTACGTTGCAAGGGAGGGCGGAAGATCCGGCAGGATCCCCGCGATGCGGTCTTTACTTGCGCTCCGCGACCTGATAGCTTCTGCGGTCGTCCTCGTCGATGGACCTGAAAGAGGAGGGTAGTGATGACAAAGGCGGAACTCGTCGAGCGGATCGCCAAGGCCAAGGAGCTGAAGGGCGATGTCACGAAGAAGGCCGTGAACACGGTCGTCGATTCGCTCTTCGCCGAGATCAGGCGCGCGGTATCCAGGGACGGGCGGTTCGCATTCCCGGACTTCGGAACGTTCGAGAAGCGGAAGCGGAAGGCCCGCAGGGGCATCAACCCCCAGACGGGCGAGCCCATCAAGATAGCCGCTACGCAGACGGTCGCGTTCCGCCCTGCCGCCGCCCTCCGCGGGGCCGTCGGCGGCAAGAAAGGCTGATCCTCCTGCCATGCCCGGTCCCAGGGGCAACGCCGTCATAGGCCAGTCGGGCGGGCCCACGGCCGTCATCAACCGCAGCTTCGTGGGCGCGATCGTCGAGGCGCGCAAGCACACCGAGATCGAGGAGTTCTGGGGTGCGCTCCACGGGATCCAGGGGATCCTGGAGGACCAGTACGTCCCGCTCTTCAAGCAGCCCAACTTCGTGCTCGACCAGATCTCGCGAACGCCGGCCGCGGCCCTCGGCTCCGTGAGGAAGAAGCCGAACGACGAGGAATGCCGCCAGATCTTCGAGGGCTTCAAGAAGAGGAACGTCCGCTACTTCTTCTACATAGGCGGCAACGACTCGGCCGAGACCGCGCACGTCGTGAACGGCTTCGCCCGGGCCGAGGGGTACGATCTCAGGGTCGTGCACATCCCCAAGACCATCGACAACGACCTCCTCGTCACGGACCACTGCCCCGGCTACGGCTCGGCCGCCAGGTACGTGGCCTGCGTATTCCTCGGTGACAAGGAGGACAACCGGGCCTTGAAGGGCGTCAAGATCAACGTCTGCATGGGCAGGAACGCCGGCTTCCTCACGGCGGCAGCCTCCCTGGCCAGGCAGTACCCGAAGGACGGCCCCCACCTCGTCTACCTGCCCGAGGTCCCGTTCGATATAGAAAGGTTCCTCGCCGACATCGACGGCGCGCTCGAGGAGTACGGCCGCGCGCTCGTTGCCGTGAGCGAGGGGATAAACGCGGAGGGCCACTACAACGTGGCGGCCGGAAAGAAGCCCACGTACTGGTCGCAGACCTTCTCCGAGTGGGTGACCATGAACCTGCCCGCGAAATGGCGTGGCGAGGGCCGGAGCCAGGAGGTGGACAGCCACGGCAACGTCCAGCTATCGGGATCCGGAACGCTGGGCGACGTGCTCGCCGAGATCGTGAAGTCCAGGCTCGGGGTGAAGCGCGTCCGGGCTGACACCCTCGGGTATCCGCAGCGATCCTTCCCCCTGTGCATCTCCGAGACGGACGCGCTCGAGGCCTTCCAGGTCGGGGTGGACGCGGTCCTGGCCGCCACCAGGGACAGCTTCGACGAGGGCTCGCTCGCGATCCGGCGGATAGAGGGCGTGGGCGACTACCGCTCGGAGACCTTCATCACCCCCCTCGAGAGCGTGCAGCGCAACACCAAGAAGTTCCCGCTGGACTGGATCAGGAACGGGAACAACGTGGACGACAGGCTCTTCCGCACGTACGCGGAGCCGCTGGTGGGCGATCTTCCCATGACCGGGCGCTTCGTACAGGCGGTGTACTGAGGTCCCTGCGCCGGCCCCTGGCCGGCTCCTGGCAGGTTGACGCAGATCCTGGAATCTCCTACCATTCGCCCTGGAAATTTCTTCTCGAGGAGAACCGGATCATGCACGCAAGCGTGGGGACGAGGCTGGCGATCGCGACCGTGATCGTGCTGTGCGGCCTTACCGACAAGTGCGGGGGGATCTTCGGCCCCAAGGTCGGAAAGAAGCTCACGATCTCCTCCGCCCCGGAAGGGGCGAAGGTGCTGGTCGACGGGGTGGAGAAGGGGACGACCCCCCTCACGCTCACCGATCTGGACGTGGAGGAGAACCAGAAGCAGAAGCTCACGTTCTCGCTCGAGGGCTACGAGGAGGCATCGGAGGAGATCACGTGGACCCTGCCCGAGCAGTCGGTGACGGTGGCCTTCGTCAAGGCGCCCAAGGAGCGCGTGATCACCGTGAAGACGATCCCCTCCAGCTCCAAGGTGTTCATCGACGGCAACAAGAAGGGCGAGACCCCGTGCTCCTTCTCCATGGACCTGGTGGACGACACCGAGTTCAACATCCTGCTGCAGCGGAAGGGGCACGCCGACGGCAACACCCTCCCCGCGCAGGCACATGACACG
>CAZGVR010000049.1:0-5461 GCA_964528945.1 uncultured Myxococcales bacterium | reverse complement strand
CGTCTGCCGCACGTACAACGACGACAACTGCAGCTTCTCGTACACCATCGCCCCCTCGGGCGCCGCCACCAACGTGGACAACGTGAAGTGCAAGTACAAGGACATCACCAACTGCACCAAGAAGCAGGTGGAGAAGATGGTCTTCCCGTCGAGCGGCGAGCTGGTGAACGACGCCTACACATGGAAGGGATCCAACTGAAGGTGGAGGCAGGGGCTCCAGGTGGGTGACGTTCCTACCTGGGAGTACCTCACCGTGGTGCTCTGCCTGGCACTGTCGGCGTACTTCTCCGCCTGCGAGACGGCGCTCACCTCCCTCGGCGACGCAAGGGCACGCCACATCCTCGAGGAGAAGCCCGGGATGGGCAACGCGATCAGGCTGTGGGTCGAGCGTCCCACCCGCGTGCTCACGGCCATCCTGGTCGGTAACAACCTCGTGAACGTCACGGCCTCGGCGCTCGCCACGCACATAGCCTCGACGCTCATCCCGTCCACTGCGGTCCCCGTGGCGATCGGGGTGACCACGCTCATGCTCCTGGTGTTCGGCGAGGTCGTGCCCAAGAGCCTGGTACGCGCCAGGGCCGCCGGATTCGCGGTCTCGGCCACCCACCTCCTGAGGATCTTCTACCTCCTCTTCTACCCGCTGGTGTGGCTCCTCTACCAGATCACGCGCGGCGCGGCGGCCCTCACCGGCGGGTCCCTCAAGCGCAGCGGGCCGACGGTCACCGAGGCGGAGATCGAGCACCTGGTCAGGATCGGGCAGGAGGAGGGCGAGATCGAGAAGGGGGAGAAGGACATGATCACGGCCGTGCTCGAGTTCGGGGACACCACCGTGAAGGAGGTCATGGTCCCGCGGACCGAGATGGTCGGGATCGAGATGGAGACCGGCCTGGACGAGATAAGGAGCGTGGTGGCCGACTGCGGGCACTCGCGCATCCCGATCTTCGTCGAGAGCCTGGACTCGATCGCGGGGGTCCTCTACGTGAAGGACCTGCTCCGGCCCGGTGCGACGAGCGGTTCGGGCTTCAAGCTGTCCTCGGTGCTGAGGCCCGCCTACTTCGTGCCGGAGACCAAGAAGATCGACGAGCTGCTCAAGGAGTTCCAGAAAGGGCGGGTCCACCTCGCGATCGTGGTGGACGAGTACGGCGGAACCAGCGGGATCATCACCATCGAGGACATCCTGGAGGAGCTCGTCGGCGAGATCCACGACGAGTACGACGACGAGCAGTCGCCCCTGGTGCGTCCGGTCGGCGAGAACGTCTTCGAGGCGGACGCCGGCGTCAACCTGTACGACCTGGGCAAGATGCTGGGAGAGGAGTTTCCGGAGCAGCAGGACTTCGACACGCTGGGCGGGTTCGTCACGCACGAGTGCGGCTGCGTGCCCGAGGCAGGGCACGAGTTCACATGGCAGCGCTTCAGGTTCCTCGTCATGGAGGCGCAGCCCACCAAGGTCGAGAAGGTCTCCATCCGGATCCTCGAGGGGGGGGAGAATACCGGGGAGAACGGGAACGACGGGAAGGGGTGAACGTGGCGTCCAAGAAGATGGTCATCCTGATGGCGGACGACGAGGCCGATTTCCTGGGGTCGGTGACGCGGGCCCTCGCGAGGCGGGGCATCGAGGTGAACCCCGTCAGCGACGGACGGGCCGCCGTGCAGGCGGCCTCGGCCGGCGGATTCGACGCGATCGTGCTCGACGTGCGCATGCCGGTGCTCGGCGGGATCGATGCGCTCCGCGAGATAAGGGCGGCCGACCCCGACACTCCCGTGCTCCTCCTGACCGGGCACGCCGACCTGGACAAGGCCACTTCCGCGCTCAGGGCGGGCGCGTCCGACTTCCTGCTCAAGCCGTGCCCGGTCGAGGACCTGGTCACGGCGATCGAGAACGCCACCGAGCGCAGGCGGCTGATCCTCAGCCGCCCTTCCCGCTCCCGCCCTTGAGCGAGTAGTCCTCGCGGAGGAACGAGTCCCGCACCAGGTCCACGGTCGCGTCGCTGACCATGGCCACGTCCATCTGCCTCATGAACTGGAGCATGCGGCCGACCATGGAGAGGAGCCGGACGGTCTCCTCCAGGGTGGTCTTGGCCACGCGCGCCGTGACGCGGTCCCTGACCTGGATCACCCGGAAGCCGTGCTCCCTGAGGATCCCGGCGATGGCGGACGCCCTCCTCGTCCGCCTGTCGATGTTGGCCGCCCCACCCCGGAAGAGGATGGAGACGTAGTTCTTGTTGACGGTCTTGCCGCAGTACGAATCCACGACGCCGAAGTGGTAGCCCACCCGCGCCGTGTAGTTCAGGTAGCGGTCCGAGACCAGCGCGTAGCAGGGATCCCTGAAGGTCCGCTGCTCCTCCGGGCTCGTGAGCGCGTGCCGGGCCATGATGGAGAAGAACCCGCCCACGTCCATGGGACGGGGCCCGTACCTGGGTATCCGCTCGTCCAGGATGCCCGAGAGCAGGGCGCGCAGCGGGACCGAGGTCACGTGGGACCGCTTCACCTTCCGGGATCCGGACGGCGCCTCCAGGCCGCCGCCCAGGTCGATGATGTAGAGATCCATGGGCAGGAACACGTCCAGGTACTTGCTCGAGGACCTCAGGTCCCCGAGGTCCTCTCCCATCCGGAACATCTCCTCGTAGGACTTCTCGTGCATGAAGCGCGCGAGGTCGTGGAGCGTGACGCAGCTCTCGATCGAGAACGCGGACGACCTCGGATCCGTCAGGTTGAGGGGTGCGATCCGCCTGACCACCTCGCCCGCGAACCTGTCCATCCTGGTCTGCCTGCACCGTGCACGCCCTGCCGCCCTGCCCTCGCCGGGTACCGCGGTCGCGCCCGGGAGATCCACCGCCCCCTCGTAGACCCTCCGCCCGGTCGCGTCCACGGTCACCACGGTCCCCGCCGGGATCCTGCGCGTGGCGTCCCTGGTTCCCACGAGCGTCGGGACCGGCAGCTCGCCGCTCAAGGATGCAATGTGGCCCGGGGTGCCTCCGGTGTCGGTCACGATGGCCCTGGCCATGGACATGAGCCGCACGAAACGGGGCGATGACCTCGGCGCGACGAGCACGGCCCCTTCCGGGAACGAATCCAGATCCCCGTCCTCGTCCATGTGGACCGCGATCCCGGATCCGGCGCCGGGGCAGGCGGTCTCGCCCGCCTCGACCAGGATGGTCCGGCCCTCGACCGGCGGCATCTGCCCGGTCCCGGATGCGGCCATCCGGAGCGGCCTGGACTGGAGCAGGAGCAGGTTCCCGCCCATTGCCCTCGCCCATTCCACGTCCTGGGGGCCGCCGAAGTGGCGCTCCAGCACGAGGGCCCAGCGTGCGAGCAGCACGGCGTCCTCGTCCCGCAGGCTCGATCTCGAGGCCTCGTCCGCGGTGAGAGCGATCTTCTCGACGCCCGCGTCGTGGCCGCAGACCACGCGGTGCGACTGGCCCGACGCGGCCCTCCCGAGCACGCGTGGGTCGTTCCCGCGATCCAGGAAAACGGCCTCGGGCGAGGCCTGGCCATCCGCGAGCGTGACGGCCAGGCCTCTCACGGCCTGGATCAGCACTCGTCCCGGATCGGGATCGGACGGATCGTTGCTGTAGACCATGCCGCTCGCGCCCGCATCGATCATCTCGACGAAGCCCACCGCCATGCAGGCGGTCTCTGGCGGGACCCTGTGGAGCTTCCTGTAGTGGACGGCCTCTGGCGAGTACAGGGAGGCCACCACTTCCAGCCAGGCCCGGCACAGGCCTTCCCTCGAGACGTTGAGGATGGACTCGAACTGGCCCGCGAACGACAGTTCCCCGTCCTCCCCCGGGGCACTCGATCGAACGGCGACACGGGGCGTCCGGCCGGTGCGGGCGCAGAGCCTGTCGTAGGCGGACAGGATCCCGGCCTCGAGATCCGCGGGCACTCGCGCGGAGAGGAGGCGTCCGCGGATGGCCGCCGCGAGGGTGCGTGTCTCTTCCCAGTCTCCTGCCGCCATCGCCTTGCCCTGTATCGCTGCCCCCAGGCCGTTCTCCTCGACCAGCAGGCGGAAGCCGGCGACGGTCGCCGCGAACCCGTCGGGCACGGGCAGGCCAAGCCGCCCGGTCTCGCCGAGGCTCGCCATCTTCCCTCCCACGACGGCCGCATCCGCGGACGACACAGAGCCCAGGTCGAGGACCAGATCCGCGGGCGTCTTGTAGCCGGGGTCCTCCAGGACGCCGGTCAGGTCCTCCGCGATCCGGTCCAGCATGGGGGCGAGGCCGGGGTAGCGGCCTCCGGATATCGCCTCGAGGCTGTCCACCATGTGGTGCACGTCCGTGACCGCGCGCACGACCCGGCCCTTCAAGTAGCCGTGGTCCACGCACTCGTGACCGGCCAGCCTCTCCTCCACCTCCATCACGTTCTCCAGGAAGGCGTTGTTGGAAGAGAGGAGCCGCCGGAACTCCGTGTGGTGCAGCTAGCACCGGCCGAGCAGCTCCTGGCCGTCGAGGAAGCGCGGCTTCCTCACCCCGATGATCTCCAGGACCCCGACGAAGGCCTTCCATACCCCGGAGGCCATGCGTCGTAGGAAGCCCAGAATCATGCGAGTCCCGGCAAGAGATCCCTCGACTGCCGACTATCCCATCCGGGCGGCCCGGTCAACGGCCATCGGACCGCCCGAGCCTCTTCACGAGCGCCCTTGAGCTCTTCTTCCGGAGACCGTGGATCGCGAACTCCTCGCCCGGAGGCATGCCTCCGGGCCCCACCACCACCTCGGCCCAGCGCGTGGGAAGGACGAGCGCGTGCAGCACCCCCAGCCCTCCCAGGATTGCCAGGATGGTCCCGGTCACGAGGAGGAGCGACCGGAATGCGATCGCGAGGACGATGATGACCGCACCCGCGATCATCTCTCCGGTCCTGTACTCGCGCCTGATCCGCACGCCCCTCACGCGCGACAGCGGGACCTCGTCGATGCGGGTCCCGTCCTCGGAGCTGCAGGAGAGAGGCCGCCCCCTCACGATCGTCGCCCGGATCCGGACGAGCCTCCTGTCCGTGAGGAACAGGCTCACGGCCTCCTGCTCGGGCTCCTCGAGGACCGACTCGTTGAGCTTCATGTGGGCGTGGACCACGTGGTGGTCCGCCAGGATCTCCTCGCCGTCTTCGAGCATGCCACGGGCCACGGCCCTGAGCAGGGAGACCTCGCTCTCCACGATCCTGCGCTCGAACTTGCGCTCCGGGATGTCGCCCCTCCGCTTCTGCTCGTGGAGGGAGCGGATCTCGCTCCTCAGCGCGACGACGTCAGTCATCGTAGGGGTAGGAGAGCGGCGAGACCTTCTTGGCCCTGAGCCCGGGGATGGCGGAGATCACGACCGCCAGCACCAGGACGAAGGCCACGACGAAGGCGAACCACGGATCGAACTCCTTGATCGTGGAGTCGTAGAGCAGCCAGACGAGGAACCCGTAGAGGCCGAGGTTCACGAGGATCTGTATCACGATTCCCATGCTTCACCTCCTGATCATA
>CAZGVR010000048.1:1766-12786 GCA_964528945.1 uncultured Myxococcales bacterium | reverse complement strand
GGCCATAATCCGAAGGAAGAGAGCGGGGGGCGGCGGACCGGAGATAAACGTCCCATCGTGATTGAGGGACGCCACCGCGGAACTGGGCCCCGGGGTATTTTCACCGGCGTTTTCGGCCTTGTTATGGGTTTCGGCGTCTCTTGAGGCCCTGTTCCTGGGGTATCGCGTTTCGCTGGCCATCGTGCAGGCCAATGTTGGCGGGGCCCCCGTCCGCAGGGGGCGGATGCCTCGGGATCGAGGACACTTGTGGATCCCACGGGCATGGATATGATTGACGCATCGTGAAGCTGATCACGGCGAACCAGCTGACGGTCTCGCGCATAGTGCTCATGCCCGTGCCCGTGGCCATGCTCTTCTGCCCGGACAGGTGGGTGCAGCTCGCGGGCTGGGCCCTCTACATCGTCGTCGGGGTCACGGACTACTTCGACGGCGTGCTCGCACGGCGAGACGGGTTCACGCGCTTCGGCAGGCTCACGGACCCGATCGCGGACAAGATCTACGTGGCCCTCACCTTCCTGACGCTCACCGCCCTGGGCTTCATGGATCCCTGGATCACCGTGGCCCTGATCATGCGCGACCCGATCATCACGGCCCTCCGGTCGCTCTCCGAGCGTCACGGCATCACCATGAAGACGGCCACGCTCGCCAAGTACAAGACAGGGATCCAGATGATCGCGGGCGGCTACATCATGTTCGCCGGCATCGTGCCCGAGAAGATCCCGGCGCTCATGTCCATGGGATCGCTCGCGACCTTCGTGTGGATGTGGTACATGCTGAAGGGCGGCACCCGGGACAAGTGGGACACGCGCCTGCTCGTCATGGGCGGGCTCATGACCATCGGCGTCAACATCAGGTGGCTCGCGCCGCTCGACCTCACGCTGCTCCTGTACTCGCTGATAATCCTGGTCGTGACCTGGGCGTCGGTCTGGGGCTACCTCGCGGACTTCGCGGCCGGGGTCAAGAAGGCCGCGAAGCGTCCGGCCGCGGTCTGGTGGGCGCTCTACGCTGTCGAGTCGGGCGTGGTCCCGCTGTTCGTGATGGGCCTGCTGTTCCAGCCCATGATCCCGCCCTGGCTGATCATGGCGGTCATCAGCATCGAGCTCTCGGTGGGGGCGCTCGACAACATCTTGACTGCCGAGCGTCACGAGAGGTCGCCGAGGCACGTGGGCCTCAAGCTCGCGGCCCAGCTCGCGATCGCGGCCGCGTTCTCGGCCATCGCGTTCTCGCCGTTCGCCCTGCCCATTACGGCCGCCCCGGTGCTGGCCGTCCTGGCGTACGTCTTCGGAGCGGTCTCCCTGGTCTCGGCCGTGATCGGGTTCGCGAGGTACGCGCCCAGGATCCTGTAGCCTCCCCGGCGCAGCGCTGCTTGCCCTTCCAGCGGCCGGCCCTATCTGCATGCAGCAGACGACGACAATCCAGTCACGGGAGGTGAAGCATGATAGCGCGGACAACGACGATTACGCTGGCAACGATCGCGATCCTGGCGGCCGGGTGCAGGAGCCCGCTCGCTGGCACGCCCAAGGCCAAGGTGGGGGAGGCGAGCGGCGAGACCGCGTCCGCGGCGGAGGCTTCGACAGAGGCCGCGAAGCAGGCCGCGCCGGCCGTCTACGCCTTCGACGGCCAGGGATCCAAGATCGGGTGGAAGGCCGCCAAGGTCACCTTGACCCACGACGGCGGGTTCAAGACGTTCGCTGGCACGATCGAGATCCCGGCAGGCGAGATCGAGAAGGGCAGCGTCCAGGTCGAGATCGATCTGGGCTCGGTCTGGTCCGACACGGATCAGCTCACCGGGCACCTTAAGACCCCGGATCTCCTGGATGTCGGGACGTACCCAAAGGCGACCTTCGTCTCGAAGGGGGTAGCCAAGTCAGAGGCCCCCGGCTTCACGCACGAGTTGACGGGCACGCTGGACTTCCACGGCGTGGAGAAGTCCATCGCGTTTCCAGCGACCATCCAGGCCGGCCCGGACTCGGTCACGGTGAAGAGCGAGTTCACCATGAACAGGAAGGACTTCGGGCTCGTGTACCCGGGCATGCCGGACGACCTGATCAGGGACGACGTCGCCGTGAAGCTGGACGTGCTCGCGAAGAAGAAGTGAGCCTCGGCCTGGCCATGGAGCCCGGTCCTAGAACCCGTACGCGTCGACCTCGCGCAGCTCGGTCGCGGTCGCGTACACGACCGGGCCGGTCCCCGAGGAGTGCAGGTACAGGTCCGCGTTGTCGAGCCCCTGGTCCAGCTTGGTGAGCATGGCGACCGCGAAGTTGGGCGGGTGCAGCCCCGTGTGCCAGATCGTCGGGGCCGGGAGCGGCGCGCCGAGCGGCCAGTTCTGCGCGAAGATGTCGATGAGCTCGCCGCCCGTGACGTAGTCCGCGATCACCGCGTTCGCAGGGACCTCGAGGACCCCGAAGCCGGTCTCGGGGCTGGCAGCGGGCACGGAAACGTCGGTCGCGGACGGCCTGTACGGCTGGCTCGTGACCGTGATCGCCCACCAGTGCTCCATGAGCCACTCGTAGAACACCCCGTTCATCACGCCCTGCCACTCCTCGATCCGGTCCGGCACGATGGCGTTCGCGTCCACGAGGTACCCGGCCGCCTCGACGGCAGCGAGAGTGCCCGCGTCCGCGGTCCAGCCTCCGGCCCGGAACGAGGTCGGCCGGCCCAGGCCCGCGGACTCGAACAGGTTCGCGGCTTCCGAAAGGAGCGTGGTCATCTCTTCGGTCGTGTAGGAAGCCACGATGACGGTGTACCCGGTCGCGTCGCCTGCCGCGTAAACGTCCGAGGGCTCTGTCCTGCACGTCACGGCCGTCGTGTCCACGAACGTGCAGTAGGGGTGCAGGTGCACGCCGATCTCGTCTCCGTACGTGTCCCTGCGGGTCGTGAGCCAGGACACCAGCTCGCCGCGGCGCGCCATGCTCACGGCAGGGTCGGTGAGCGTGTACGGCCCGAAGTAGTGAGAGTAGCGAAGGCCCGGGTGCCAGGAGCGCAGCGTGTCCATGTTGTCGAGGTAGGCCTGCGAGTTGTCCGAGTCGTCCCAGTCGGTCGCCATGATCACGTAGAGGGCGTGCGATCGGTTGAACGTGCGGGCCGCGAACGCGACGTCCGATCCGGCGGCCGCCATGATCACCTGGTGGTCGCCGACCGGCAGGCCGGTCTCGTCGATCAGGACCTCGAACGCGCCGGACGTGCCGTCGAACGCGACAGGGCCCACTCCGTCCAGCCACGCCTCGATGCGAGCAACGCCCGGAGCGGCCGTCACTAGGGCCACCCACTCCGTGTCCTCGGGCGTGAGCCCGTCGCCCACGAGCAGCCACGAGGAGGGCACCGAGATCGCGTAGGCAGGGTCGTCGGAGGGCGGCACCGTGGGCGGCGGCCTCGAGGTCGAATGGTCACCGGCCGTGTCCGCGGACTCGTCGTCGGTGTCGACGGCGTCGCCTTCGACAGAGGTGTCGTCAGCGGACGAGCCGTCGTCGCCGCACGCGGAAACCGCGAGGGCCGAAGAGGCGATGAGGAGCATCGAGAGGAAGCAGATTCGTGACGTCATGGGCACAGAGTATTTCGAGGATGTAGCCCGGTCAACCGGACCGCCCGCTCGCGCGGGCCGGCTTGACGAATGTAGCTCCCGGAGCTACAATCACGTCATGATAGTCGCGGGCGTGAGGGACCTCAAGAACCGACTCAGCCACTACCTGAGGCTAGTGGAGAAGGGCGAGGTCGTACTGGTCACGGACAGGGGAACCGTGATCGCGAGGCTCGGCCCGCCGGACGACCGAGAGACCCGTGGAGCGACCGGGGAGGAGGCCGTCCTCGACCGCCTCGAGAAGACGGGACGGCTGAGGCGCGGCACGGGCAGGATCGCGAGCGCGACGGCCGAGGCCCTGCCCGGGCCTTCCAGGCCGGTGGACCTCGAGTCACTGCTCGCCGACGTGAGGGGGGACGGGACGTGATCTACGTCGACTCGAGCATCCTGCTGGAACTGTACCTCGGCCAGGAGCGGGAGGCGATGGCCAGGCAGATCCTCTCGGATCCTTCGGTGAAGGCGTCCTCATGGATACTGTCGGTCGAGGTGCCCATCGTGCTGAGGCGCGCCATTGCCGGCACGAGGGACTCCCGCCGCCTGGCAGCCAAGCTGGCCAGGTTCGACGAGGATCTGGGCGGCTTGACCCTCTACGACGATCCGCCGGGCGTGGCCAGGATCGTGCGGAGGGACGCCCGCCTGTCCAAGAGCCGCACGTTCGACGCGGTGCACGCGGCAACGGCCCTGCTGCTCTCGGAAGAGGCGGGCGCGCCAGTGACCCTGGCGACCTTCGACAGGAGGCTGGCAGAGACCGCGCGGGCGATCGGCATCCCGGTGATGCCCTAGCCGCGGAAGCAGGGAGGGGCTGGACGTGGTGACTACATGTAGTTACAATACTGGCATGAGGGTCGTCGGAATCAGGGACTTGAAGGCCAGGCTGAGCGAGTACGTGAAGCGGGCGCGAGCGGGCGAGGAGATCCTGGTCACGGATCGCGGCGAGGTCGTGGCCGAGCTCAGGGCGCCGCGCAGGCTCGAGCCGGACGCAGGCGCCATGACCGCGCTCGACGAGATGGCGCGGAGCGGGATGATCTCCATGGGCGCACCGAACGACCCGAGATCGTACCCCGTGATGAGACGGCTGGCACCCGATGGGACCGCGCAGAGGCTCATCGACGAGGAGCGCGGCGAATGAACGTCTACGCCGAGTCCAGCGCGGTGCTCGCATGGCTGCTCGGCGAGCGGCGCGGCAAGGCCACGGGCGAGATCCTGGGGCGTGCGGAAGCGGTCTTCGGGTCCGACGTCACGCTCGTGGAGTGCGACCGGGGCCTGATCAGGCTGGCGGCATCGGGCGCGATACGCGAGGCCGACGCAGCCGGCCAGCGCGCCGCCCTTGCCGCAGCATCGAACCGCTGGCACGTCCTCAGGGTATCGACGGAGATGGTGGAGAGGGCCCGCCGCCCGTTCCCGGTCGAGCCGGTCAGGGCTCTCGACGCGCTCCACCTCTCGTCGGTCCTCGCCGCACGCCGCGCCATGCCGGATATCGGGGTGCTGAGCCTCGACGAGAGGGTCCGGACGAACGCGGCGGCCCTCGGGTTCCCGATCCTGCCGTGAGCCCGGGGCGCGGGCGGGCAGGCTATTCCGAGCCGTCCTTGCCGGTGCCGCAGCGGATGTAGAGGATGAGCTTGCCGTCCTTGAAGGGCCGCACGTAGAAGAACGGGGCCTTGCCGCGCACGGCGAAGCTCGTGACCTCCTCCTTCTGGTCCTTGCCGGTCCCCTTCACGAGCGAGAGCTTGAAGTTCAGCTCCTTGAGCGCGGGGTTCATGCCCTTCCAGATCAGCTTGGCCGACAGGCCAGAGCCCGCGGGCAGGCTGAGCGTCACGGGCACGTCCTCGACCATGGTGTATTCCTTCTCCGCGAGGAGGTGGAAGGTCTTGTAGAGGTTGAACGGATCCTTCTTGAGCTCCGGGATGTCGGCGAGGCCGGGGTCGGTGGTGCCCTCCTTGTTGGTGGCGTGTATGGTGAGCACCTTGCACTTGGGCGCGTCCTTGGCCCACGCCGGGATCGCGACCATGAAGACGGCGGCGGCCAGGCCGCCCGCTGCGATCATCCTGAACGATGGACCCATGTAGATCCTCCCTTGCTCCAGGATCAGATTCGCTGACCCTTGCCCGCCCCGGCGGGCGGCTGTGCGCCGCCGCCCGAGGGATTGCCGTTTTCCGCGGCGGCCGTGTCCTCGTCGTCGTCGGACACCCAGAGAACCGCTGCAGTACCGCCGCTACCGGTCTCGACCATGAGCACTGTCGTGGACGTGGAGTTCAGCGAGAAGTCTGTCACGCGCGAGCCAAGGCCCGCGACCTCCTGGATCGCAGCCGGGACCTCGGGGACGGCCGTCTGGAGGGCGAGGACCACGACGATCGAGGCGGCCACGGCCGTCAGGCCTGCCGCCGGGATCCAGAAACGCATCCTGTGCCTGGCCACCTCGGACAGCCAGACCAGCGCGTGCGACGGATCCGCGTCGCCTGCCCGCGCATCAGGACCGCCCTGGACGCCTGCCAGCCTGCCCTGGACGCCGCTCCAGGCCGCGTCCAGGCCGGGCCGGTCGACCTCGGCGCCCGACATCTCCCTCATGAGATCCCCGATCCTGCGGTACGCCCTGGCGTCCTCCTGGAAGGACGGATCCGACGCCATGAGCTCCCGGACGAGCCTCGCCTCCTCTGGCGTCAGGTCCCCGTCCAGGTAGCGCTGGACCAGATCGTCCCTCTCCATGCTCCCGTCAGTCATGACCCGGACTCCTCTCCGCCCGGAGCCTTGCCCGGGGACCTGCCATCCGCGCCCGCGAGGTACGGGTCCAGCCTGGCCTTCACCTTGCGCCGGGCATGGAAGAGGCGGGACATGATGGTGCCCTTCGAGACCTTCATGGCCCTGGCCATCTCCGAGTAGCTCATGCCGCCCACCTCGCGCATGACGATCACGTCCCTGTGGTAGTCGGGAAGCTCGGAGATGGCCTGCTCGAGCTTTCCCATGAGCTCCTTCCTGTCCGCGGCCACGCCCGGGTGGGCCCTGTCGAGGGACCCGTCGCCCATCATGGAGGTCCCCTTGTCCACGGCCGCCCTCAGCTTCTTGCCCTCTACCAGCTCCACCTGCTGCTCCCTCCCTGCGTGCCTGTGCCGGTCGATGCACAGGTTCGCGGTGATCCTGTAGAGCCAGGTGTAGAAGCTCGAGTCTCCCTTGAAGCTGCGGATGTACCTGAAGACCTTGACGAAGGCCTCCTGGACAACGTCCTCGGCGTCCTCCCGGCTCCGGAGCCGGCTGTAGGCCATGCCGAATATCTTCCGGTAGTAGCGTCTGAACAGAGTCGCGTATGCAGCGTGCCCACCCTGCTGAACGAGTCTCACCAGCTCCCCGTCCGGAAGACCTTCCAGCGCCTCGGGGGAGATTCGCTCTGCAACGCGGTTCGACTGCATCCGGGAGATCCGTATTCAAGACGGCATCATATAGGGTGAGTGCGGTGCGTACAAGTCGGCGTCGAGGTGCGCCCCCAGCGAGCCGGCGAGCCGTAGGCCGGCGCAGGGGGGGGAACGGGGGAACGGTGGGGAACAGGGGGGTTGCCCGTGCCGGGCGGCATGGCTTAAGGTGGGGGATCCGAATCATGAGAAGGACACCTCCAGGCATCCCCGTTCTAGTGCTGTGCATCGCGACCGCGGGCTGCCCTCCGACAACGGCCGGGACCTCCACCACGGTGCCGCAGGCCGCCATGGGCCCGTCCCTGCCGATCCCGGCGGAGGTGACGGCCGGCAACCTGGCCCTGGCCATGAGGCGGCTCGAGGACCTGGAGGGGAACCAGGACCTGCAGCCGGGTCTGAGGACCTCGGTCGTGCACGAGATAAGCCTGGAGTTCGAGGCGGCCATTGCGGCCGGCGACGAGGACGAGGCAGACCGGCTCTTCCGACTGGCCCTGTCCACGTACTCGGCCGAGGAGATCCTGGCAGGGGAGATCTCGCCGGAGACGGCTGGCATGGCCCGCAAGATCGCGGATTCGTTCTCCCCCCTGGGGGACGAGGTGCGGGTCATGACCGCGCTCGTGGTCCTCAGGCAGGTCTCGCCCGAGGACGCGGAGGTGGCGGCCGAGTACGACACGCTCCTGGCCTGGGTCGAGGAGGCACGCAAGGGCTTCTCCGACCATGCCATGGAGGTCATAGACCTGATCAACCTCTACGAGCAGGTCGCGGACGCCGTGCCAGTGCCGGCCGTGATGGAGCGGCTCCTGGCCCTGTACGTGGAGAGGCAGGACCTGAGCAGGGCGGCCTACAAGAAGATGCTCGAGTTCGACCCGGGACAGGGCCTTCAGGGCCTCAAGGAGGCCGCGTTCGCGACCCAGCTGTACGAGTACCTCCAGCCGCAGGTCAGGAGGACGAGCTACCTGGTCGCGAAGCTGTTCACCAGGGTGGGCGCCCCGACCGCTGCGCTGCGAGTCCTAGAGGAGGACTTCGCCGCGGTCAGCCCGTCGTCCATGCAGGGGCAGGTGAACGAGGAGGTCGTGACGATCCTCGAGTCCATAGAGGAGGACCCGGACGCGCCGGAGGGGTGGCTCGCCCTGTCCCGCCTGTTCTCGAAGAACGACGAGATACCGCTCGCCAGGTGGGCGGCGAGGAGGGGATGGCGGGCCGTGCCAGAGGAGCCGGTGTTCCCCTTCGAGGTGGGCCGGCTCTACAGGCTTGCCGGCGACCGCGAGGGCGCAGAGGAGTACCTGGGGCTCGCGAAGTCCATGGACGAGGACAACCCGGCGATACTGGAGGAGATGATCGGGCTCTTCTCCGAGACCGCGGACGAGGCCATCGGGAACCACGACGTTACGGCCGGCAAGGTCGCCCTTTCGAAGCTGGAGCCGCTCGTGACCGAGCACATGGAGGCATGGCCCGCCCGCAAGGCCGCGGCCGGCCCGGCGGACGTGGCGCGCATGAAGGGAGTCATGGCCTTCCTCGAGGGCAAGCCGGCCGAGGCGATCCAGGCCTTCGAGCTTTCCCTGGAATCCGGCCCGGAGCCCACGAGCCTGCTCCTCATGGCCGAGATCTACCTCCTGACCCTGGACTTCGAGGGCGCGCGCGCAGCGGCCGAGAAGGCCATGAAGGCGCCGGCGAAGAAGGACGGGGCAAAGTCCTACTGGAAGATGATCGCGGCCACGGTCGTTGGCGACGCGTTCAGGCTGGAGGGACGGGGGGCCGAGGCAGTCGAGGCGTGGAAGAAGGCGCTCGCGTTCGGCAAGGAGGGCCTGCCCTTCGTGCCGCCCCCGCTCAAGCCGCAGGTCGAGGCCCGCATCGGGCTCCTCCACCACAGGCTGGGCAACGCGGACAAGGCGGTCGAGCACCTGAAGCGGGCCATCGCGAGCGGGGCCGGGCTCGACGTGTACGAGATGGTGCTCGCCCACCTCGCGCCCCGGGGCGACATCGAGACCGCGGACGTCTTCTACCACTACGCGGCAACGGACTCCTCGCTCGAGCTCGGGTCGCGCCGGCTCTTCGCGTCCTGGAAGGCCGGCCTCTACTTCAGGGCAGGCCTGGAGCCGGATGCGGCCACCCTGGGCCTGCTCCGCGACGCCACGTCCTCGGAGTGGCCCGGTCCGCTATACGGATACGCGGCCGGCAACCTGTCCACAGGTGAGGCGGAGCAGGCGGCTTCCGGCGTCCCTGCCAGGCTCGCAGCTCTCAGGTGGCTGGTCGCGTGCAAGCTCCTGGGCAAGGGCGAGACGGCCGAGGCGGTCAAGGCCCTGAACGGCGTGATCGATACCGGCCTGGTTGCCGATCCGCACTTCGGCATGGCGGTCGAGATGCTGCACGAGGTCGGCGCTCTGCCGTGATTTGGGCGAGAGATCGCTTCCTCCCGATCCGCTCGATCCACGCATGCACGTGTGCCTGCATCCTGATCTGCGCTTTCGGCTCAGCGCCGGCGGCTGCGCCCGCGGCAGGCAAGGCTGCTGGCCACGGAGCAGCGATCCCGGTAGGGCCCGAGTGCGAGCCCTTCGGGGCCGAGGGGGGGTTCACGATCGCCACGGAGAGCGGGGAAGAGGTTGTCCACCTGGCGCTCGCGGGCGCTGGCAAGGCCACGGGCGGCGAGCGGCTCGTGGCCGCGGCGATCGAGACCCTGGGCAAGGGCGCTGACGCCACCCGCGTGGTCGTGCGGCTGGGCAGGCCGGGCAGCAAGGCAAAGGACTGGATGACGTCCGCGTCCGCGATCCTGGGGCCCGGGCATTCGCCGAGCGTCGCGCCGGTGGGCAAGGCCTCGCCTACATGGGTCGTTCTCCTGGCGCGCCCGGACGGCGCGGCCGTGCGGCCAGTGGCGGTCGGCGTGAGCGCGGACCAGGCAGGGCAGAGGCTCGACCTCGAGACGTTCGCTCTCGATCCCGTGGATCACGTGTTCGGGCCCACGGCGATACCCTCGGGGGACGGCCGGGCCGCGCTTCTCTGGGGAGAGTCGGACAAGGCCGACGACCGCATCCGGATGATCCGGTGGCCGGCAGGCAAGGACGAGCAGGCCGTGACAGTGGCGAGCGGCAGGATGGCGGACAGGTTCGCGGCCCTTGCGCTGGGCGGCGGCCAGGTCCTGGTGGCCTGGCTCGAGGAGGATCCGGCCGAGGTCGAAGGGTGGAACGTCATGATCGGCGCCTTCGAGGCGGACGGCACTGTGAAGGCCGGGCCCGCGCTGGCAGGGGTCACGGCCATGCCCGCACGGATCGCCGGGATCTCGTCGGATGGCGGGAACGTGACCATCCACCTCGTTGCCGGCAAGGACGCCTCGTCGCGTCCCCTCGAGATCCGCGGCACGGCCGCGCTCGCGGGATGGAAGCAGGAGGCCTCGAAGCAGCCCAGGATAGACGCAGGCACGCCCGTGGCAGGGGCTTCAATTGCCGGCGGTGCGGTCGTGGCGTGGAGCGGCGAGCGCGCCGGCAGGACTGCCCTGTGGGCATGGTCCGGCGGGCCCGCGTGGGTGCTCGCGACCGGTGCGGGCCACGGGTCCATCGCGCTGGCGGCAGAGGACGGGGCCATGCTCGCCGGGTGGGCCGCGCCCGCGGCCACGGGCGAGGGGAGCGCCGGTATAGAGGTGCGGCGGATGAGCCTCGCGGACGCGGACCACGACCGGGTCCCGGACGCTGCCGACACCTGCCCGGATCTGCCCGAGACCGGGGCGGGCGACGCGGACGGAGACGGGTGCCCGGAGGCGCCGGCCGCGAAAGGATCGCCCCTGGACGCGCAGCGCGTCTGGTTCGAGGCCGGCGGCAAGGCCAGGCCCTGCGCCCAGCCCACGATCGCTGCCGGGCTGGAGGGAGGCCGCGTGCTCGTGGGATCGGCCCTGCCCGGGCAGTCTATCCTGGTCGCCGCGGACGGGACGGTCGACGCACTCGGTCAGCAGGCGGCAGAGAACGCGAGTGACAGCGACGGCGCCTACATCGTGAAGGACATCCCGGACGTGATGTACTTCGATGCTGATGCGGAGGCGCTGCATGGTGCGTAC